>JAQVBQ010000084.1 GCA_028690215.1 Bacteroidales bacterium
CAACAATCCCACCACGGTTACGATCTTGCAGATTTCATTATTAAATATACATATGCTTGTGCGCAAATATCTAATTCTTAGTCTCCACGCCTTAAGTCAAATGTTCTATTCTTACTTCCCTTAGTTTTTTAAAGAGCTTGTTTATATAACCATCCCTGTCATCTGTCATGAACAAAACGTGATTGGCCTCCAACTCTTCCTGAGAAATGCCCCAACGTAGCTGTGGGTATTTTGTCCAGGAGAGGATGAAACTGTTAAGAATGATATCCGGTTTTGCCAACCGTGTTTCAATCTCTTTAATGCGTTGGTGAAACAGAAGTTTCTCGCTTGCCGGACCCTCGTGAAATAGCCCGTGTGGTTCGATAAAGGTGACATATTGCTTGTCCCCGTCAATCATCCACAGGATAAAATCCGGATGAAAGTTACCCGCTTCAAAAAAGCCGACCCCTTTGCCACGACTTAGATTCCGGAGTAAAAAGAGTTCAACACCTTTTTCTTGAAGCTCCTGATTGTTGGTTTCTGTCCAATCTTTTAAATCTGTTACAAACTGAAACTCACTTTCGTTCAACGCTACAGGAAGAATAGTAATCTTTCCTCCCTTTCTTACATGGAAGAGTGGTTGGAAAAGATGCATCCCGAAACGGCATGCCTGCAAATCGCCTGATTTTAGCAGTGTCTGTTTGTTTTCTTCCAATTCTTTCTGGAGTTTGGCAATGGAAAGAATCACCTGTTCTTCACTGCCATCCACTATTAACTGATAGAAATCTTCTTTCGGAATGTTGTCATCCCCCGGAGTCAGCTCCCTTAACTCGAGACGAGGCTCAATAAAAGATCGTTTGCAATAGTTGTAATAGTGATCACAGTAACGCTTCAGCAATTCTGTTGCGACTTGTTGCAACAAGAGTACGTCTTCAAAACCTTTCGGCTCTAATCTTGCAGCGGGCATGTAGAGAGTGTACCAGGTCGTGTCCGCAAGAAGTTTCCGGATACCGGTTTTATCAATATTCAGGTTGTACCAGCTTCTTTCTCGTTTGAACTGTTCGAGCTCGAAATACAATTCATCCATATTCAGCAACGAAAGATGCTTCGCGTTCAATTTCACATCTTCTCTGTGTGTGGTTATTGTTTTCTCATTTGAGTCTATGGATTGAATAGGCGGATACCAGTTCGATACAACCGGGTGCAGTTGGAGGTATTCTGTAAGCTGACCCAGGGTGGGCACCGGAGCATCCTTCTTGAAGTCGTACTCTTTGCCATCATCCGCTTTCCGCTTCGGTCGGATAATCTGAAGTTTCTTACCAAAATCGTAGGTGACATTGAGAGGGATGGTGAAAACACGTCTCCGCTCATTTCCGGGCAACCCTTCATCGGCAAGGAATTGGCGGAATTTCTCCATAAAGTCGGCTTCAATACCGAATACATTCAGTGTCTCCAGCTCCTCAATATGTTGGGGCAATGAGGGGGCATTGCTGTGCCCGCTTCGTTTCAGACTCCAACCATATCCTTTCAATCGCACACCGCGTCCAAACAATTGAATGATCTGGGCACCTTCGCTTTTTCCCACATGCATCAGACCGAGGGTGCTGACCCGCCAACAGTCCCACCCTTCCACAAATTTCTTCGATCCAATTAACAGATTGACGGGCGATGAGGACTCCTTCACGGTTTCAAACATTGCCTCAGAAAAATCACTATCCGCTATCGTGAGCGACAATTCATTTTGTTTAGCTACACTTTCAATGTGATCGGCAAGTGCCTTGGAGTCACCCACGTTTATCAGTCCAAAAGGTGTTTCCGAAGTACCGACACGCAAAGAGATTTCTCCCGATTCCCCCTTCACCCTATCCAGGATTAGATGGCCGCCGCTGTCTGTATTAAACAGACGCCTCAGGATGTTTTTATAGAGATCGTCGTAAGATAGACCCGAACTGATTGTTTTAGCCAACCAGGTAAATGAACCCTCGAAGATGTCAATACCTTTACTGTCCATCAGTCCGGTATCCACACCTGTTCCGGTCAATATTGTTTCCATGTGTTTGCGTGATTTCTCTCGGTCGGAAAGAAAATCGTTGAGGAACAGAATGATCTGGGCAACATCGGTCGCAACAATCTGCTCATCTTTCCCAAGTTTGTTACCTCCACTAACGGTGCTTCCCACAAACACCCATAAAGGCTTCTCAATATTGAAAGGTGTCAACAGTTGCTTTTTACTGTCGTAAATATCCAACTGTTGATAGAATTTTAAAAGGCAGGCCGTCAGGTATACGGATTTGATTTCATGATCATTTGATTCAGGCAAATTCAAGATCTGGTAATCTTTCCCGAACCCATCTTCATAGAACCAACGGTAGGAGTAATCAAATACAACGGTCTTCGCATAATCATCTTCATGTCCAGTTCCGGAAACAGCCTGATCGAAGGTTGCCGAGTATTCAAAGGCAAACCCTTTTTCACAAAGCATGGCACGGTTCTTATACCATGCATTTTCATCGGTCTTGGCATTGGTTCCTGAAAGGCCGCGATGACCTTCGTCAACCAGCAAAAGGTTCTGGTCTCCAAGACTGCGAGTCGCAATCGTATTTGGTCCCTCTTTATCTCCCAGCTTGGTAATCTCCAGCACGTCCACTCTGTTCATTCCCTGCGCCTGAGTGAACAGAGTGTGACCCTCCTTCGAGAAGTTCGATGCGCCAATGTTGCTCTCTGCAAACTCACCAATATGCTGTTCACTCAACCTTTCGTTGGGAGTAATCAGAATGACCCGCGAAAGATCATGCTCTTTGCCATATTTCTTTGAATAATAGTTGTATTGCAGGAAGTTGACATGCATCAGCAATGTCTTTCCCGATCCCGTAGCATTCTGTAAAGAGAGCTTGTTCAGTTCTTCTTCCTTGAAATGCGCCATATCGGCATACTCCGGCCAGCGATCATTGAAGCGGTCCACGTATTCGTTCAGTGATGCGAGTAGAGCTTCCCGGTTACTGAAATAACGGTCGAGATATATCTCCACGAAGAGCAAGGAAAGCCATTGGTAATACTTCCATACCACCGGACGATGCCGCTTTTCGTTGATCATTTGGGTATGCTTTACAATATTCTCCTCATAGGCAAGCAGCTGTTCTTTACTTAAGAGTGCTTTGTCATCCCAAAACAGGTCACTGTTTACCAGTGCATGGTAGAAGTGATGCAAGTTGTCCTTATCCAATCCTTCCTGTCTGGAATCACGAATAGGTTCTGCCAGCTTATGAAATGGGCGTTTCTTTTCATCCTCCCGTAGTGGATCTATTCCAAACAAGCTTATGAGCCACTGATTCAGGAGAAGCTTATCCCTGAATTTGTGAACCTTTGGTCCTTTTGATTTTCTTTTAGCCATTATGCCTCTCCTTCAACATCCCACATGCGCTTGTGAAACTCTTCTTCAATCAACCGTACTTTCCAGTTTTCATCATCCTTCCTGAGGTTAGGGAGATTGTTTGATCCGTTCACATAGATCGTGTCGTATTCAAAGTCTCGGGTTGAGATACGGTATTTTTCAAACCACTCATCCAGCATCAGGTTGTCTTCTTCCAGGTTGCCTGTTAGCTTTCGCCAGACTATTAACACACGCTCTTTGATACCGTTATTCGGATTCATGCGATCGGCTGGTACCCAACCTTCCACTTTTCTGAACCACCATTTCCCATCAGCATCCAGTTGAATTTTACCATCCACTAAAAGTTTGGTATGTTGGTCTTCGGGCAGCTCCGGATCTTCTTTCCTGGTAAAGTTGGCTGAGAATGTCTGCGGTGCTGCCATATTTTCCAAGCGAAGCCCGATAAGATAATTGAAAGTCTCGATCAGGTCGATATGTTTCTCTACCTGTTCATCGCTGCCTGGTTTTTTGATCTTCAAAGTATAGGCTGTAGGATCAGTGAATGCGTCAATGTTCAAAAGCGACTGGCTCCCCCGTGTCTCCACATTGAGTAGGTAGTGTAGCATATAATCCTCTTTCAGGGATGGGTTACCCTCTATTGCCCTATAGCGATCAGGATTATCGTCAAATTCAAGGTTGTTCAGTGTGTCTTCGTATGATTCAAGACGGATGTGCTTGAAGCATTGTGATATACCCGTGTCTCGGCTTGTCGGTTTGCCGTCTTTCCATTCAGATGAGTAGATAACTTTTGTAATACGAGGTTTCATCGTAGTGTCAAAATGTACCCCCATTTCTACAAGAATATACTTCCTAACTATCTCATCTTCACGAAACAAATTCAACAAAGCATGGCCTGTAGTCCCTGATCCAGCAAAATAATCCATCGTAATTGAATTATTCATCTGAGTAACGGCTCCAATAATTTCTTCATATAATGAAACAGGATGGCAATATGGAAAACTTATACCTAAACCATCTGTCCATAATTTCCCTTTTTTTGCATCTTGAATGAGTGATGACATCTGTCTTCTTGTGTCAACAGTGAGAAAAGATTTCTGACGTGGTTGAATAGATTCATCTTTTCCAAACAAAATTAAACCGTTATCCATCATTTCTTTCAAAGTTTCAGGTGTACGTGAAAAGCCATTGGGTGGCATTGCACATGGTAAACCTGTTATGGGGTGGATTAGAGGTTCATGGAATTTTGAATCTTGTCTGGGTTCTGGAGCACGAAGACTTACGCTTTGATATATATATCCATCATCATCAATATATCTGTATGCTTTTTCACCTCCACTTAATTCATCATTCGTATTGATCCATTCTGAGAACTCTTTTCTAGTACTTTCAGTAACGCCTCCATTCTTTTTAATTAAAGACGCTGCTTTTGATATCATGGATAATATTGTTTTATTCCTTAAGTATAATGTGCCCTTCTCGTATGAACGTGCAATTATGTATTCGTGCTGATTTGCAACTCCATTGCCCCCATTCATTGGATTGCGTTTATCCCAGACAATAGTTCCAGAATTTATTAATGAGGTATTTTCAAATATATTAAAAAGATTTTCATATTCATTTTCATCAATATGACACAAATATGAAGCATCTTTGGATAATAGATTGATTGATGATAATATTCTATTTTCCATCAATGATAACCAGCTTGAATGTTTATAACTGTTTTTGTATAAAAAACCACTAGTATCTGTATTATATGGTGGATCGATATGGACACAATTCAACTGATCCCGATATCGCTCTTGTAAAAGATTCAACGCCTGAAAATTCTCCGAATGAATCAACAACCCATCACACTGCTCATCAAAGTCCTCAATTGATTCAATCAGCTTTGCTTTGAATTCATCATTGAAGAAAGCAGTATCCAGTACCAGCTTGTCATTCGCCTTAAGAAATTCCACTGTCAACGGCACTGTATAAGAGATTGTTTCTTCTTCAAATAACTCATTATTTTCTGCTACTTCTTGAGATACCCCAATTTCATCGATGGCAAAAAGCTTTACCCATTCTTCCCGTTGTGCTTCGTTAGTGGCAATTTCACTATACAATGCTTCGGGTACACGATCAAGCGTGATACAGTAGTTTGTTTCTGTGACAAACTTCTTTTTAAGCCAGAGTTTCTTTTGGAAATCTTCAAGTTGGGCTAGAAAGTCAATCAGCTTGGTGGCTATCTTGCGCATCACCTTGATCTTTGCCAGATAGCCTTCTACGGCTGGTGCATCGGCATTCTCAATGTCGTCAAGACGCATCACTTCGTTTTTGATATAGAAATCAAGTTCCCGTTTGAGGAAGCTACCCAGGTCTTTGTGAATGAAGTAGTCACGGCTGTTGCGTGCGGTGTATTGGTTGATGTATTTTGTGAGCAACGGTCGGTTGGGAATCTTGTCTGTTGGGGCATACAGGTTCAATGCACTGATGTAATCGCTCTCTTTGTCAATTTGTGATACAGATTCTTTGATATTAAGGGCCATTGCAAGATTTGGCATATCACCCTTGTTCAGGCTTTTGCCAAATATTTCTTTAAGTGCCTTTTCTGTCTCCGGATTCACCTCGTTCTTACCACCCGGTAAGGATTTGTATTCAAAATAAACAACCAGTTCTCCACTATCATTGAACTCGACCGGCTTCTCTTCGTTTAAAACGAAGAACCGTTTCTTCTCCTCTGATTCCTTCACATTCCCATGCTCACCCTCACTGGCATCTACGATACGGAAATGGATCTTTAGCGGTGTTTCCGGTATACCGTTTAGGACTTTCACATCACTAGACATCTTCCTGATTTCAACTGCCTGGCTAATATCAAAGCTAAAGTTGGAAAAATAGTCTGCCGTTTTCACATAATACTGATCCGCGTTGGCCCAATGCAGTTTTACTTCCTCGCCGTTGTACGGGATGGCAAAGGGAGCTGCTTTTCCGGCACTCTCCCGGGCATAATAGCGTCGCGATATAAAATCGCCATCGTCATAATAACGTTCGAAAAAGCGGTACAGATGATCATATATATCAGCTTCGGCAGTTGCTCCATCACGTAGTGCTTCATACCTGGCTCTTGCCTCCATCACTTTGGGGGACTGTTCAGGATCGGCAACGCCATATTCTTTTGCAGCTTCCAATTCCCGTGCAATGTTTGCCTCTAATTCAGCTTTTCTGGCTTCATCAATTTGTCCGAACGCATCCTCGATAATCTGAAATAGATCGTTGTCTATAAAGGATTTTATTTGCAATGCTTTCGTCTGTATGATGCGGTAAAAACCAAAGTCAAGATCCGGTTGATCCAACTGGAAGAGTTCTG
>JAQVBQ010000021.1 GCA_028690215.1 Bacteroidales bacterium
AATTTTGGTCATAAACAAATTATTAGTACTTTTGCAACCCTATTATTTAATACAAATAAGCAATGAAAAAAGGAATACATCCCGAAACCTACCGTCTTGTAGCTTTCAAGGATATGTCAAATGACCACGTATTTATTACACGTTCATGTGTAAATACAAGAGAGACAATCACTCATGAAGGAGTTGAATACCCGGTAATAAAGTTAGAGATTTCAAACACATCTCACCCATTCTATACTGGTAAGATGAAACTTGTAGACACTGCAGGTCGTGTTGATAAATTCCTTAGCAGATACAAGAACATCAAAAAATAATTTTGATTTCTACAAAAAATTTGAAAAAGACCCTCACGGGTCTTTTTTGATTTTTTACTATTTTTGAATAACAAGAAAAACACAGATGGAAGATAGGATTAAAAGGTTACAGAGTTTGTCGGCGTTGTATAACAAAGCAGAGTTCTTTACTAAAGATCCTATTGTGTTTCCTAAAATCTTTTCGGAAAGATATATTAAAGGTGAGGCAACTATACAAGATGTGGAGATTGCCGGGATTCTCTCCTCGCATCTTGCATGGGGCAGACGAGAGATGATATTCAATAATTGCGAAAAGATGTTCGCAGAGATGAAATGGCAGCCGTTGCAATATGTCATGAGTGGTATATACAGAAATGATCCGGTCTCTCTTCACAGGACAATCAAATGGAGCGATTTTGCAAGGATTTGTGAAAACCTCAAAAACTTCTACTCTTGCGAACACTCCCTTGAGAATTTCCCCCCTTCCTATATAAGAACAAAAATTTTTGGCAGTAAACCGGACCCGAATGCGGCAAACAAGAAGATTCACATGTTCCGCCGATGGATGGTGAGAAACGACGGTATTGTGGACCTGGGTGTATGGAAAAACAGTGATCCGGCTGATTTAGTAATACCTCTTGATGTACATGTCCATCGCAGCGCATTGGAAATGGGCATTACTACAAGAAAATCAGCAGATTTGAAAACTGCAATGGAGATAACAGAATACCTCCGCCAAATTTTTCCATCTGACCCATGTATCGGAGATTTTGCATTATTTGCTTTTGCAGCTACTACAAGCCGAAAAAATGGCTAAATTTGGTATTAACAATGGGTAAACTTTTCATCATAGCAGGATGTAACGGGGCCGGAAAAACCACCGCCTCATACAATATTTTACCCGAAATGCTCGGGTGTCAGGAGTATGTAAACGCTGATGAGATTGCACGAGGAATATCACCATTTAAACCGGAAAGTGTCTCCATTCAAGCCGGTAAAATCATGTTAATCAGGATAAAAGAGCTTATAGCCAACGGCACGGATTTTGCTCTTGAAACTACGTTAGCTACTCGTACTCATGCAAAATTCATCCAATATGCGCAGGAGCACGGATACAAGGTGACACTTGTCTTTTTTTGGCTTAATCTGCCAAGCCTTGCAGTAGAGAGGGTTAGGATGAGAGTGGCGAGTGGAGGGCATAATATTGAAGAAAAAGTTATACGAAGACGATACGATATTGGAATAAAAAACTTATTTTCGCTATATATTCCTTTATGTGAATATTGGATGATAATAAACAACTCTACCTTGCCCCCGGAACTGATTGCCGAAGGAGGAAAGAACCAGGAGCAAAAGATATACAATAAACCAACCTACAATAAAATAGTCAATTATGAGCGAACTTGAGACTAAAGAACTAAGGGATAGTATCCTGAACGGTCTGAACATCTCCTTTCAGCGATTAATTCAGGAAAAGAAGAAAAATAATTCTGAACTTGCATTTTCCAACAAAGGTAAAATTGTCAAAGTAAAGGCAGCTGAGCTTTAATTTCAAAAAAACCTTAAATGACAACAAGAAAAATTTTTATGCTGCTGCTGAATATTTTCAGTAGTGGTTTTTTATTTTCCCAGGTTCAATTCTCTTCAGATTTTGAATCTGCCAGTATCGGATCGGTTAAACTACTTGACTCTACATGGATTAAGACTACGCCATCAGACTCTATGCTCACTCTTTCATATGAGATTTCGTCGAGATTTGATCCCCTGAATCCTATTGACACATCTTTGTCACCAAGTGCAAGATGGTATTACTTAAGGATAACCGGCGTCAAAGGCAAGCAGCTTTTCTTGAGCATAAGGAACTCCGAGGTAATAAGACCCTTCTATTCATACGACAACAAGCACTTTCAGCGATTTGAATCCGTGGAGAACATCAACAAAGGGCAGATAAACAAGATATTTACACAAGACACTGTCTATGTATGTCACTTCATACCATACACCTGTTCTCATCTCGATAACAAGTTTGAAGAGTGGAGCGGTAGTAAATATGTGAAAACTGAGGTGATCGGCCAGAGTCAGCAAGGCCGCGATATTCGCTTGATGACACTGACAGATTGGTCGACAGATGAAAAGAATAAAAAAAGGGTATGGATCCACGGAAGAGTCCATCCAAGTGAACATCCATCGAGCTGGCATCTGGAATTTTTGATTGACAAGCTTCTGGATGGCTCAATACATTCAAGAGCATTACTTGCGAATACGATTTTCTATATAGTACCATTTACAAACCCTGACGGAGTATACGGAGGGCTATCCAGATCTGCCTCCACAGGTGTCAATATTGAGATAAACTGGGACAGGCCGGACTCTCTCACTATGCCGGAAATAAAAGCCTTAAGAGGGAAAATAGAGAGTCTGACAAAAGATCGCCCTTTTGACCTACTACTGAATATGCACTCCCAGATTTCCGGGACAATAACATATTGGATACATACTGCTGAATCCACATCAAGGCTGATGTTTAGAAAGCAGATGCTACTGAGTGCCCTGACAATAAATGACAATCCTATGTTCTCACCGGCAGATCTCTCATTTTCAGGTGTCGCTCCGAGATATGTTGAAGGCTGGATATGGAACAGATCGGGAAACAATACCGTAGCCATTACCTTTGAGACTCCTTATACCTATTATAAAAATGATAAAAATGGAGAGTGGGTATCTCTTGACAATCTCAAATCGTTGGCTAATAACTCTTTATTTGCAATCAGCGATTATCTGGAAATATCCTCTGATGCAAGGATTCTTCCTGATGTCAGAGTTTCACGACCTTCCGTATGGAAAAAAGCGGACAATGACTCTCTTGTCTATTTCGGAAATGAATGTCTGATAACCGATAAAGTAAGGCAAAAGGTCAGGGCTAAGGTGGGTTTGCCTGAAGCAGGAACATATAGGGTCTATACATGGGTGGCAGGATCTGTTGACAATTGGTCTGATAATTTGGTCAACAGATGGAAAGAGATAGGATCTGTCACTGTATCGAAAAAAAGGACCTATAAATGGAGGGGAAGCTCAGATCAATTGAATGGGGTTGCCGATAAATTGCTTTTTTTAAAATAATTTTTTTGTAGATTTGCACTCCCGATAATAATTGTTGTAAATATTGCGGAAATAGCTCAGTCGGTAGAGCATCAGCTTCCCAAGCTGAGGGTCGCGAGTTCGAATCTCGTTTTCCGCTCAAAGTAAAAGCCTCTTTTCAGAGGCTTTTTTTATATTATATTCTGAACAAGTGTCACTTATAATGTGTATATTTGAGAAAAATCAGAAGAATGAAAATAATTTTAAGGACTTCTCTATTTTTATTTGTGGCACTTTTTGCATTCTCATGCGGTTCGCTGAAAAATGTGTCTGACTCAAAGAGTGGCCGTTTGGGCATCCGTGATACCATACCGGCTGAAGACTCCACTGAATATGAACTTATAGTTTTCGATTCAGGTTTTGATTTCTGGCTTAACAGCCATCCTCAAAAGGAACACATGTACTCAAACGAGTATCTCCAGACTATGAATTACCAGTATGTAGTAGCATGGAACAATCTTTATGCATCCGGAGACAGACGTATTGAAAGTTATCTTGATTACAGTCCTCTTGAAAAGTACAATTTTGAATTCAACTATCGGTTATATATGTACTTTAAGTATTTCGAGGAGACTAACAGGATGAAACTGACACCGTAATCTGATCACTTTCATAAAAAAGGGCTATTAAAGCTCAATCTGAACGCCTATATTAAGTCTGGTTACCTCCATATCTATCTTATCATTGTTGAATGCATTGGTAAGACGATACTTGGCATATACCGCAAAGTCGTCAAAACCGGCCAGACATTGTATTCCTGCATTGAAAGGATTGAATCTGCTTCCATCCCTGTATTTAATCTTTCTCTCATTATTCTCGCCCAATAGTGTCGTAAAAACCTTGTACTTTCTGTTGTAGGCATACTCTCCGTAAGGACCAAAGTCTATGAAAAGATCTTTACTAAGATATAATCTTGCAAAAATTCCTGCACAGAGGTTACTTGTACGGTAATACTCCTTTCTGATAGTACCCAGATCGTTTAGTACAAGTGGATTGTACAGATATGCCTTATCCAGTTTATATGAATAAAATGAGAGGTTCATATAAGATCCTACTGCCATAGGACTTTTCCCTTTACGGTACACATCTCTCCAGCCTACCTGAATCTCATAGGAGTTACCATAGGATATAGGCATGTACTCTTCGTGCTTATCATTAACTGCAAGACCGAATCCAAAGAATGTCTCACTCGTATGGTTTGATGGACAATCAATATTCTTATCCGAAGCTACACTAACCTTAAGCGGGGATTGAAACACAAGCTCAGTTGAGCCAATCTGTACTCTCTTCTGTGCGAAAAGTGCTGTTGAGCATGCACAAAGTGCAGCTAAAAAAAGTAATCTCTTCATATTTATTTTATTTTTATCTCACCTGTAATCAAAGCGTCTATTACACTTTTGTCTATATTTCCCTGAAGATAGAAGACAGCATACTCTATCTGAGAATCAGCTGTAAAAACCAGCACGCTGTTCTCACTCTTCTTAAGATACATCTCAAGAATATCTCCTTTTTCCTTTACCTTCAGAATCTGAGAAAAATCATTCTCCTGGATCAGTTTGTTTACATCAGTCCGAAGATTAATCCATACAATCCTCTCCTTATCGGTTCCGCCTTTTTTAACATTTAAAATCTTCAGCAATCTTATTTTTGTAAGCAACTCGTTGGATTTTGCCTCAGCTGAAAGTGTTGCAAAAAGCTCGGGTGTGATTGAGACAGACTCAACATTCTTATAATTCTCATATGTTGCGAATATCTTGTCCAGCTGTTTTGTCTGAGCGGACATGCTTAATGGAAACAGCACCAGACTCAGAAGTATTATCAATGACTTATTCATATTGTTATGTTTTTTTATTTTATATTTTGAAAGACTATCTCCCGGGCAGTTTATCAAGGAGATCCGAGATGTTGTCAATTGCATCCCTGCTCCCATCAGACGGTCCGAAATATTTATCAACTACAGCCACACTCTTCAGTTTACCTACATTCCTGTCAGCTACCGAAGCGAAGCCGGTAAGTTTCTCAAGTTGTTTTGATGCTATCTGCATAGCCAACTCTTGATTATTAATATTATTACCACCGATAACCAACCTGTATGCCCTCCCATCCGGAAGGAGAAGCATCACAAGCAGTATGGCTGCTGCAGCAACCGAAGCCAATGGTAATGACACTTTTCTGAAATTGACAACCATGCCTCTTTTTGTCAAACTCTTCATCGAGTTTTTCTCTGATGCGAAATATTTGAAAATCACCTGATATTGTTCCAGTTTAGGGTCAACTTTACTGGAATTGAAGTAGTTTCCAAGTATTTTTTCCTCTTTTGAAGAGGTCTCTCCGTTGAAGTACCTCTCCAGTAACTCTTCTATAATCTCAGTTTTCATTTTATCATTCTCTCCCTTAAAGTTTTACGTCCTCTTGAAAGCATAGTACGTACATTAACCTCTGTCGTACCTAGTATCTCTGCAATCTCATCAGTCTGATATCCCATTATATCCTTTAACCTAATACACATCTGCTGATCCAGAGGAAGGGTGGATATTATCTCCTTCAAAACTGCAAACTCTCCTTTCAATTCAAGTTGTCTGTGCGGATTACTCTCTGCCGATTGCTCTCTTACACTTTCCAGACTGTTGCAGTTGTTCTTCCTGAGTCTCAAATAATCTATACATACATTTTTCAGTGCATATATTGTCAATGCCTCAAGGTTTCTTACCACACCTCCATCAATTACACTTCGCCATACCTTGAGCGTTGCATCCTGTACCATATCTTCGGCGGTTGCTGCCCCGTTTATCGAAAACGATGATGCAAAATGCAGAAGGATCGGCCTGATCTTAGCTATGTCGTTATTAAATTGACTCTCTGTCATTCTTGGTTAATTCATCATAAAGACGAACGTGTGGCTTTTGTGTTACAAATATTTCTATAAAAATATGAATATTTTAAAAACAATAAGCCCGTCCAATATAAACTGAACGGGCCCAATGTATCGAAGTAAAACTATTTCTGACGGTTTTTGTCAATAAACTCAGCCATAGTCCTCACAGATTTAAAAATCTCCTTGTTAGCTTTCGGATCTTCCAGACGGATTCCATACTCTCTCTCAAGCAGAATAACCAGCTCCAGAGCGTCGATTGAATCAAGACCAAGTCCGTCAACAAAAAGAGGTGCATCTGTGTCAATATCTTCCGGCTTAACCTCTTCAAGATTGAGGGCCTCTATAATTTGTTGTTTTAATTTGAGGATTAGTTCTTCCATAGTATTATGCATTATTTAATATTTCTATATATCCATTCTGTACTTGTGATTGTAAGTCACTGCAATTGTGAAACACAATGTACCAAAAAGAAGAAGTGCAGCACTCTCAGGCAATATTGCCATCACACCTGCATCTTTGAGGAAAATATCATAAAAACCGGATATTCCCCAGTGCATAGGCGACAAGAGGCTTATTGTACGCATGGTTTCAGACATCACGAAAAGTGGAATCCAAACACCTCCTATTGCAGCCATTATAACGACAGACATTGCTCCAAATACAGAGGATTGCTGATATGTCCTTGCTATGTTACCTATAGCTATTCCATAACCGATTGCAGCAAAGGCCGATGACAGAGCCAAAAGTCCCAAAGCCAGGTACGAACTTCCAAGATCGAGAGATTCAAGACCAAAATATGGCAATAAATAGACTCCTATAAGCAGCATTATCGCAAATTGCAGCATCGCAACAATCGTATATATGATTGCCTTGCTTATCAGATACTCGGTGTATGAGCATGGCATTGTAAGTAATCTTGAAAAACTACCCTCCTCTCTCTCTTTTATAATACTGCCTGATAGTGAAATAACTATAAAGAAGATTGCAAACAGAGACCACGCAGGCACGTTGTGCTGAACGGAATTGGGAACGATGTCGTTTCCCTCAAGATGGGCGCTCTTTACCTCTATCCTGACCTGATCTCCAGAAAAACTGTTAGAAGATATGGGCACGGGGCTCAGGAGGTTTACCTGTTTGGTAATCTCCTTCATTATGTATTCGAATTGTATCTTTTGAGCCTTCTCTTTAAGAGTGCTCATAACCGTACTGTTGAATGAAGATTTTGTCGTAGGGTCAATATATACTGTAAAGTCAACAGGGATATGCTCAGTAGTGGTCTCTACACCATTGAACGCTGCTGAGACATACTTTGCAACATTGAGTCTGATATCATCAGTCGTATTTTCCGGAATATATATACCCAGAACGAACCTGCTGGATGCAATAGCTTTTTCAAGCTGATCTATAGAAGGAACAACCCCGTCCACATCTTGCGAAACATCAAAAATGCCTGTCCGGTATATCTCACTCTCGACAGCCTTTCCGAGCTCCCCTGTGTCTTTGTTGACCAGGAGTATCGGCACCTTTGCATCCCTTACTGAGTTGAGTGTGCTGTCCTGTAAGAGAGACATAAGTATCACAAGCACCACAGGCATAAGGAACATAAGCAACATTCCGGCGATATCTCTTACCAGAAGCAGCAGGTCTTTATAAAGAAGATACTTCAGCTTACTCATGGTAGTCTCTCATTTTTTTACCTGTTATAAGCAGATATAGTGATTCCAGGTTATGTCCGCACTCATAAGTCCTATAAAGCTCCTCAGGTTTTCCGTCACAAATTATCTTCCCATTGTCCATAAGAGCTACTTCATTGCATATTGCCTCGGCCTCTTCCAGATAATGCGAGATAAACAATATTGTGGTGCCCTCTTTGTTGATTTCAACAAGTTTGTCCAGTATCAGTTTTCTGGACTGAGCATCAACGCCGACAGTGGGTTCATCGAGGATAAGTATTTCAGGAGAGTGGATCATCCCGGCTATAAGGTTTATCCTGCGTTTCATCCCCCCTGAAAAGTGGTTGATTATAGTATCTTTACTAGATGTGAGGTCAAACAATTCTAACAATTCGTCCACCCTTTTTCTTAAAACGGCTCCCCTCATCCCATATATCCCCCCGAAAATCATGAGGTTCTCCTTTGCTGTCAGAGAAGGAAAAAGTGCCAGTTCTTGAGGGACTAAACCCAAATGTGGTTTAATTTTATTCAACTCATTTTTTGTTGAATAGCCTGAAACATATACTTCACCCTTATCAAACCTCCTGAGACCGCATATAATATTAATGGCAGTAGTTTTTCCGGCACCATTAGGGGCAAGCAGACCGTAAAGAGAACCATATGGAATCTTTAATGAAAGCCCGTCAAGAGTCGGTTTATCCTTCCCCTTGTATCTCTTTATCAGATTATTTGTCTCTATAGCGTAGCTCTTATCCACCCTTTACCAGTTGTTCTAATTTTGTAAAAATCTCTTTTTCCCTCTTTGCTATTTCTTCCAATTTGTCTGCAATCTGATCGTATGTCTCAATCTCTCCCTCTCTTTGCTTAAAAAATCTTGCAGAGTGATAGGCAAAATCTCTCCATTTATCTCCAACCTCTGTCAGTTCCAAAGAGATATCCTTGAGTTTAGGATTGTTGAGTATCAAAGATGCTTCCTGAAGAAATGCCGAATACATAAATCTGAAACCGGCTCCTCCGGTACCTATCTCTTCCAGCATCCTGATCACCTGTGCAAGATTAAGTGCTGCACCCTTTTTCCCATATATTCTCTCCCATTTTCTCATTCTGCGGGACAAATAGGAAATTCCTCTGACTCCGAACATCGGAATAGGTATCCGCAACATTCTATTACAAGCTTTGAGAATTGCCTTTCTCACCATAGAGGCATCCAGCGGCTGCAAACCTTTTATGTCGCTTATATAATACATCCGACCTGAAGGAGGATAAGTCCCTTTTGCAAACCGGACAATTCTCAGGGCATTGGAAGATAGTCTGCATTTCTCAATTACAACAGGGTCTGAAACAATATATTCATCGCTCTCTTTTCCTATTACGCAGATATTGTGAGCATTAAAGTGAAATCTATACTCCCTTGGAAAGTAAGGAAGATGATACACACCGACAAGGACTCCGACAGGAACCCCCTTCAACAATATCTCATCCAGCTTCTCCATTGCAAGCTTCTGATCTCTGAACTTAAACCGCTTAACCTTTACTCCAAGCAACTTGGTAACTCTTGAAAAAATATCGCCCGGCAAAGGTCTGAAGGATGTAATAGGCATGCCGTGCATCTTATAGAATGGCATATGCGAGAAAAAAATTCCCGAACCAAGTCCGAAAATCATAGCCTCACTCATATCAACGCCATAAAACTTCAGCAGATTCCTGACAACACCATTCTCGCAATGTCCTGCCGGTTTGTGTTCGAATTCCAATTCCATTGTTAATCCAAAGATATTAGTTGTTCCACAGTTATGTTGAGTCCGGCTGCCAGTTTTGAGAGATCATCATAATTGAGTTTAAAGAAGAGTTCCGGTTTGTTGCAGAATCTTTTCACATCTCTCTTGGAAAATCCAGTGTATTGAGCCAGGATTTCCGGAGTCATGACCAACCTGCTTAAATGATAGGATAAAGGGCTCAGACGGCCTGAAATCACCTCTTGACGAACCTTCTCGGTCTCCTCGTTTATTGCACTCCAGGCAAAATTGATTGCATCATTTTTTGGATCCCAGCCAACACTAATCACCTCCTTGTAGTTGCCATCCTCATCAAGAGCATAGCAAACATCTCTTACCGGGGTGCCTTTGAGAATCTCCCCATCCTGCGGCACTTCATTGATTTTCATGATTAGCAAACTGTTAGGTATACATATGCATATGAGAAATGGGCACTTTCAGGAACCATAAACAGTATGTTTTGTCCCTTTTTAAGATCTTTTGTCCGTGCCAGTTCATCAAGCATCAGGAAGGCAGACGCAGCGGCAACATTCCCTACATATGGAAGATTCAGGAACCATTTCTCTGATGGTATCTTGAAATCAATATCATTAAGTAATCTCTCTATTCTGATTTTAAAATACATCGATGACAGATGAGGAAGAAACCAGTCAATATCCTCCACCTTGACAATGTGTTTTTTGATAATTTCCAGGAAGAACTTTCCACCCATCTTTACTATATTCTCTCCAAGGAGCTTTGTGTCTTGCTTAATTGAAAAGAGAGTCCTGCTTGCCCACTCATCTTCAGGGAAATGTGTCCAACCTTTAAGGTTTCCGTTCGAATCGTAATCAGCTCCTGCATACATACATGTCGGCAGGGTATTGGCAAAAGAGGTTAGTTCAATCCAGTTTATTTTAAATGAGTGTCCAACCTTTCCCGGTTTTGTCTCCAGCCTTACAGCCCCTGCACCATCAGAGAGCATGAATCTCAGAAAGTCCTTTTCGAATGCTATGATTGGATCATCTTTCAGCTTTTGCAGATCTTCATACTCTTTCTTAAAGTAATTTGACCTCATCCATGCGGAAAGCCTCTCGGAAGCCAGTGCAATTGCATTTTTCTTATCACCTGATGCAAGTGACAGGTAAGCGTACTTCAGGGCATGCATTCCACTGCAGCAAGATCCTGCAAAAGAGACGACCTCTGTATGATTAGTACCCCCCATCTCTCCATGAATCTGAACAGCATGCGACGGCATTATCATCTCCTGTGAAGTAGTACCGGCTGCCAGTAATTCAAGGTTATCCACATTAACACTATCATCGTAAAGCATCTCAATAGCCTTGACAGCCATATCGTATGCAGAATGCGTTATATTACCACTTTTGTCAAGTGCATAATAGCGCTCCTTAATGCCATTGTTTCGTAAAATAATGTCCTTTGCCCTTGAAGGTTTTCCTCCAATCATACCGATGTATTGTTCTATCTCATCATTCTGGACCGGTTCGTTAGGAAGGAAAGTGGAAGTTTTAGTAATATATACAGGATACATGTTCAGTTTAGTTAATCATACAAATATAGGTATTTTTTCCTTATCAGGCTTAGACTCTTTCTTCTAAGGGGAAAGAGCAGCCACAGTACAAAAGAGCCTATAGGAGAGATTACAAAAAGTACAAACATCAGATACCAGCTGAACAGTTTAAGCCTCCATGCCCTGGCAGGGTCGTTAAACCCGCCCTTTTTCAATACAAACCTGGACCAGATTCCAAACATCTTATGCCCTACTCTTTCGATTTGATAGAGGCTGTAATGGAAAACCACACCGCCTTTATCTACAATTCTTTTCTGAAGTGTTCTGTACTCATTCTCTCTCAATGATTTTAAAATTTCAGGAGCAATATTTGAAACATTATCTATATCTTCCTGAGAAACACCAGCTTCCGGAAGATACTTTGTCTTCTCCTTTATTCCGTCAATCAGCCACCTAAAAATTGTAAGTACGCTGACTAGATTGTTATGTTTGTCCTCCAGGGTTATATTTCCTATCCAGTTACAATTAGCCTTAATAAAGTAGTTATTTATGCTATCATGACAGGAAACCCACATATTTCTGGTTCCTACTACAGTAATAACCTTTTTGCCATTAAGATACTCCTTAGCCGCAGGGTGCTGAAGAAATGATGATACAGGGATTGAGGGTGATAGAAACCAGGGCTGCAGTCCTATAACAACCAGATCAGCGTCAGCTACATCCGAGTAGTCCATACTCTTTATTTCACATGGTATACCTTGTCGGCACTCAGGAAATGCCTGATAAAAAGAGTCGGAAGTCCAGGGAAACGGAAATGGTGTAACCGGCTCGATAGATTTATAAATAACGGTGCACCCCTCTTTTTCCAGGGGGTTAAGCAAACTACTGAGAATGTTCAGAAGTTGTCCTGTCTGTGTGTAGTAAAACACAGCAATCTTGTAATTATTATCCATTTGTCACTATATTATTGAATGAATAAAAAGTTGTATCCTCGGATCTCTCATAAAGTATCAGTTCTCTGAGAGAGTAGTCTTCAAGACAGAAGTGCAACTCAATCATTGTATATGGATTATCTGCACCTCTTTTTAAATTTGTAATTGTAACAATATGAAAATTTGAAGAAGACTTATATATCACCTTGTACTTATCAGGAAGTTCCTTGAGCTTTCCACTCACACATGCCTCCATGATAACAGCAAGTTCTGCCAGTGATCGCTGCTTAGCAAAGTCATATGTTGTTGTCTTTGTCGGTGTGGATATCCTGAGGTTGATGTTTGTCATTATTATGCTCATCACCTTAGGAGAAGCATAATCAAATCTTATGTCAATACCTTTTTTATATTGAAATTTACCATTTGAGACCACTTTAGTATTTAGCAACTTCACATGCTTAGTCTGAATAAAGGATGCCCTGAGGGTACTGACCTCTGCAGAACGTCTCGATAACTCAGAATAGAAAAGATCTTCTCTGCTGTCTGCATAAACAAAAGAGAGTGAAGTGAAAAAAAGTAAGAAAGATATAACTCTATAAAGGTTCGTCATCTGAGGTCTAAAAATTTAACAGGTTTTCTGCTTGTTTGAGGGAAGATTGATCCTGCAATAAGCTCTATAGGTTCAAATGATATTTCAGGGGCAACTCTTATCTTGGCACGGAAGAGATCCTTGATCTCCTTCTCAAATGTCTCATTAGGATTGGTCGCTCCGACTTTAATAAGAATCCCGTCTGTTCCCAGGGTATTTGTGTATACCTGAACCTGATAATTGACAACTCCCTGAATATTATCCAGAATATCATACAAAGCTGAAGGATACAATGTTGTCCCCTTATATTTGATCATCTGACCCTTCCGCCCGACAATCGGACTAAGTCTTACGCTGCTTCTCCCGCAGAGGCATTTTTCCTCAATCATATGGCAAAGATCACCTGTTTTGAATCTTAAAAGAGGCATTCCCTCAACTCCCAATGTTGTTATTACAAGCTCCCCAACCTCTCCGGGATTCACCTGGTTCTCATTTTCATCCAAAAGCTCCAGAATTATAAGATCAGGATGGTGGTGCCCTCCACACTTGTATTCACACTCAGTGAATGAACTCTGCATCTCTGTTGATGCATAGGTCGAATGAAGAGATAAGTCCGGCCATTTTCCAATTATTTTATTTGTAAGGGTGCTTGGAGAGAGATCGGCATTTCTCAGAGGTTCTCCTATACATACCGCCCTTTTAAGGGAGATATCCTTAAAATCTATTCCGTGTTCTTCTGCATATTCCGCCAGTTTTACCAAAAAAGAGGGTACAACGATGCATGAATCCGGTTTCTCTTTCAAGATGGAACGCCATTGCAACTCAGGGATACCGTTTCCAACTCTTATAACTCCCATTCCGAGTTTCCTGGCTCCCATAAAATATGCAAGCCCGGCCATGAACCTACGATCCATAGTGGTCATTATCTGCATCACCTCCCCTTTTTTGCATCCCGCCTCTGTAAAAGAGATTGCATCATTGTATGCAAGTCTGTCAAGATCATTGTCCGTCAACATGAATGTCACGGGATCTCCCAAAGTGCCTGAGGTGGTCACATAGTCCATAATCTGATTCTTTGGAACACAGAGAAAATCAAGGTTGTATTCAGAGACATCTCTTTTAGTTGTTGTCGGCAACTTTTTTAGATCCTCTATAGTTTTAACAGATCCAGGATCGATGCCTTTTTCAGTGAACATTCTCCTATAGAACGGGGAATTTACAGCAATATAATTAATTGTCTCTCTTAAAGATTTTTCCTGGAACGCTTTTATCTCATCCCTTGACTTAAATGACAACTCAGGATCTCTCATCATATCTATATTATTTTTCAGTTGCTTTTTTATACTCTTCCAATAAGGTGTAGGTATAGTCATAATCCGGATTAAGCTCTATCAGCCTCTTCCTGACACTATCATCTACACTTTTATTATCTTTCACTGCCTCTCTTATAGTTGCAGATAGTTTTCTGAATTCTAACACTTTTGGATAGACACTCTTTAGAAGTAGACTATCAGACTCAATATCAGGCACTTTAACATTATCGTTCATCTTCACGGGACTATTGCCGAAGATTGATCCAAGGTCATAGGCAACCATTTTCCCAATTTGCCAAGGAGAAGTGCTTACCCACATAATAAGTTTCTCCGGTTGAAAAATAACGGCATGGTGCGAGATGAACTGATTGATTGACATTTCGTTTGTCCAACCGATAGAAGCTCCTCCAAGTCCGTATGGATTTCTGAGGATGGAGGCTGCCTTATCCGGTGTCATTTTCTTATCTGCATCCAGAAGCTCCTCCAGTCTTTTATATCGGTACAGACTGTGTCCATTTTCAAACTCCTCTTTCTGCTCCTCATCAAGTCTTCCCATACTCTTCTGTGAAAGAAAATGGTTGGTGGAGATAATCCAGTCGCCTTCGACAGTATAAAGTTCTGTGTACTGAGGGGACTTTTCTATAATTGCGGCTTTGCCGTCCGAGGCGGAACCAATCAGAATAGATTCAGATACAAATGAGTCCATTGATAATGCAATCTTGTATGCCTCATCTATATCAGATGCATATTGTAAAATATTCCTGGTTATAATGGAGATTGGAGTTTTAGAGGAGAGAGGCGGTGTAGATTTGGCTGCATTTATTGTTACCGTAAGCCCTTTTTCATTCATTCCGGAGAGAACACCTGTCATCCCTGCCCAGCCTATAGAGGCAAATTTGTATCCCTTATCCGGAAAATAGAATGATATGATTTTCTCCTCGGCAAACTTATCGCCTACATAAAAGTCAAAGTTTCTTGCAACAATCAATGAACTGTCTGCAGATTGCGTACCCCAAACGGCAAAAGAGGAGCAACCTACAAGCATATACTCCTGCATCACATGTCCGATATCGTGAGCAGCATGATAGTTTAGCTGGCGTTCATATGCATTGCCAACAAAATCGAAATCATGGCTGCAACCCAACGAACTCATATATATCTCTTTTCTGAATTCCTCCGGTATATCTCTCTGCAGATTCCTGTTATATATAACTGTCAGATATTTCAGAAAGTTGACATATCCTTTGGATGGTATCATTTCGTAAATCTGATCGACAAATGCCTTCTCCTGTTTGTACATAAGAGATTTGCACAATTGACCTATTGCTGCCCCCCTCTCCTCAGGCCCGCCCTTCAGATATAACTCCCAAAGTCCGGGTTGTGCCTGTTTCAGATATGAAGAGTCGTAACTGGTCAGGCTATCTGATATAGCACATTGTCCTAAATTGAAAGGCTCTTTTACCGGAATCGATCTGTCAGCCGAAAAATACAATACTGCAGCTCCGACAAATATCATTGCAATCAGCGATAAAATAAAGGCTGACAGGTATTTTGCCATTTTTAAAATTAACCTCATGCCTTCTCCTTTATCCGATTTATTAAATAATCACTACCCAATATATCAGCACATGTGAGTAGTGAGGTGATTGTAACACCAAGTACCCCATGTACATTTATATTCTGCCCTGTCAAAAATAGTCCGGGTAACTTAGTCCTGCCTGCAATAAAAGTTGAGTAAGGTTTGTTGCAATTTTTCTGAATACCGTATGCACTTCCTTGAGGCGTTTTTGTATAGTCTCTGAATGTAAGCGGAGTTGCGGTATATTTGTGATCAATAGCGCTCTTTATGTCCGGAAAATCGGTTGAGACAAAATCGAGAATCTCCTCAGACATACTCTCTTTAAAATCAAGATAGTCATCTCCTCTCTCTCCAATTACCGTATCGCTCCACCTTTCGATGAGAGAATAAGCAATAGGTGTGACAATGGTCACAACCTCTGCAAACTCGCCTCCGTCTGCCGGCGGTTGCATGGAAAGAAGCACATAGTTAACCCTCTTATCTCCCTTTCTGATAAAAAAGTTTTGGTTTACATATCTGAAAGAGCCCTTTTTCATTGTAAGATAGAGACAAAATAGTCCATATGTATTGTCTTCCGATGTTATCCTGGATATAAATGAGGGTTTGAGTCTCGCACTTTTATCAAGTAAGCGGAAGGTCTCAATCGGATGAATATCAGATATCACCGAGTCGGATTCAAAATAACGTCCGTCTGATGTAACCACACCCTTAGTTCTCTCATCTCCTACTACAATTCTGGCAACCTCCGTTCCTCTCATAACAGTACCACCATTTTTCTCGATTTTTCCTATCAGGGCATCTGTAATGGATTTTGTCCCTCCTCTGAAACGATATGCCCCCTTCAAATTTGAGTATAATGTTATGGCATGAATGTAAAATGGAGTTATCTTCTCTATACCGGCATATAATAGTGATGTTCCCCAAAGAGCATCGAAAAGTTTCGGGTCCTTGATGTTGTCACGGATAATATCAGATGCGGATACTGTATAATAATCCATATAGTCCATGTTAAAGAGCCCGTTTTTGAGGTTCTCCAGATCCGAGAGCATGCCTGCCTCCCTGATATATTTGCAATAGACTGGAATTACTCGCCTCTCAGAAGGGAAACGGGATTTAAGATACTCCTCAAAATTATCCAATCCCATAGGAAAGGAGTATCTGGAATTTTCCAATATAATATTATCATAACAATCCTGGTCAAGTCTTACGGCATCAATTTCATCAGCAATACCAAAATATCTGAAGTAGCGCTCAAGTGCCTCACCCTTATCCATGCTCCCGACATAGTGAATTGAGGTGTCCATTATTTTATCGTGACGCCTGAAAGATTGCAATAGACCGCCTGCTTGTCTGCACCTCTCGAGTACACATACATTCATCCCCTCCTTGGAGAGAACCAATGCTGTCTCAAGGCCTCCAAGTCCACCTCCTGCAATTATGACATCGTATTTACTCATCACCATTTTTTCTTAACAAATATATAGTATTGGAGGTTATTTTATCGTTTTTCATAGCTTCAACTGAACAATTAAGCTCTTTCGCCCACCTCTCCACATCTACCCTTTCAATAAAACAAGGGTCATGATTTGCTTTATTGAACTTAAGAACCTTTATTGAAAACCATTCACTCACTCTTGTTACAAAATGTTTTCTCTCATCAGACTTGTCTGCGTCCCTGACTATGACAACTCCCCCTTTTGCCAGCTTCTCCGTTACCCTTTCAAGTAATCTTTTCTGGCTCTCTTTTGGGAGGTAATGAAGCATATCGTTAAGAATAAAGGCATCACTTTCAGGAAGGTCATACAACAAAGCATCTGCCTGTTTAAATCTTATTCTCTCGCCGGCCATATAAGAGTTTTCGGCAATCTCTATCTTCTCCTTGTCATAATCTATTCCCAAGATACTCCTTTTCTCCGAAAGAAGCCCTAACATAAAGCAGAGAGGTCCGTATCCACATCCTATATCAGTT
Source organism: Bacteroidales bacterium (assembly GCA_028690215.1). GTDB lineage: Bacteria > Bacteroidota > Bacteroidia > Bacteroidales > UBA932 > Bact-08. The sequence goes on from JAQVBQ010000021.1 coordinate 17,647, forward strand.
ATTCTCGCCTCTTTTGGAACAATTTCATCAAAAACAGCATAGCTCCTCTCCATCTTTATCTTGATTCTCATATACCACTCGAGGACAGGACCTTTATAGATATAGTTAAGAATCACAGAATGATAAAAATAGCTATTTTGTGTGTTGTCAAATCTTTGTCTGAGTATCTGATACTCATCTCTCATATAGTTACATACCTGCTTACCTGTCTTGCTGTAATCGCCTTCATTGGTAAAAGATGAATGTTTTATCCTCGGGAGTATCTTGTAACCAATAATGCCGTGTTTTACATAAAATGGTTGCAGTTTTGAGACCAGGTGACCGTTACCGTACAAAACGACCGGTAAAATATCGAGAGAAAGTTTCTCAGCCAGATAAAATGCTCCTTTGCGAAAGCGGTGAATCCTGAGGTCTGAAGAACGAGTTCCCTCCGGAAAAATTATCACAGAGTAGCCCTGTTGAGTCATTTTCCTGACCTGCTCAATGTGAGCCTCTACACCGTCTTTATAATAAAGAAAGCCGGCATATCTGACAATATGGCCAAATACTGGAGATTTCCATACCCAGCTGTTGGTCATCATTATAACTTTCGGAGAGAGTGAGAGCATCATTAAGATGTCAATGAAAGACTGATGGTTTGCAACTATTACTGCCGGTTTTGAAAAATCCTCCTTAAATGGATTCTCTCTAAAAATCTTTACAGAGGGTGATAACCTGACCGGCATGAATGAAAAGAGACAAAGAAATCTATGAAATGATGCTCGTTTATACCTTCCCGGAATCGGCAAGAGAACTAAAACCGATATATATAAGGCTGCAACAATGCATCCTATTACAAAAACAGAAAATGTCAGAAGCATAAGCAGCAACCCTGACAGAGTATATGGAGGAAGACCTTTTCTAACATGAGAGGTTATGAAATAACGGAACACAATGGGTTGTACTGTTAGGGCTACAAACCAGACAGCAATCATACCTACGGTTGATATCAACGCAATTGAACGAAGTGCCGGGTGTTTTGCAAAAATCAATACTCCCATTCCTATGATTACTGTGAAAGTTGAGAAGAATATCGCACTTTTATGTGATGACAATATAGAGTTTCTCCTCGCATACTCTCCCTGCAATCCATCAAGCACGAATATGCTGAAATCATCACCAATACCGAATATGAATGTTGACAGAAGTATGTTTACTATATTGAACTCTATTCCTAACAGAGCCATCAGCCCCAGGATAATAATCCAACTAACAAACATCGGAAGGAAGGCCAGTGCGGCAAGTTCAAACCTCCCGTATGAAATCAGTAAGGTAAAAAATACCAGAAGAGAACAGAGTGTAAGGATAAAATAGAAGTCATTCTTCACAGATGTAGCCCATAATCCGGCAAAATGTGCCCTGTCAACTATTACGGTATTTGTATCCTCAGACAACCTCTCATAGACCTCCTTTTTGGAGTCATTTTTCAGAAAGAGCTGGGTAATGAATAGTGAAGTGGAATCAGAGAGTTCACACCACTCTCCCATTAATACAGGGATATTATCTCTCTCAGCAGAAAGATTAAAGTCAGAGTAACTTCTGTCAAGTATTTCAAAAAAGTCATTGAAGGCATCTCCGGAAAAACCAATTCCTGCAGACTCCTTTATAATTTGTTCTTTTAATGTTGTACGCCTTGTTGACCAGTAATCATTCCATCTTTCAATCCTCTCTTTCTGCAGATTCCTTGGAATCAGCAACTGGCTCACTGAGGATTTCTCTAACATCTTACCCTCTTTTTTCAATACGTTCAGCAATGAGTCACAACTCCTATAATCAGAGAGGGCATTGTCAGTGTCGGGATTCGCAGAGAGCAAGAGCACTTTTGACTCGGTTGATCCAAATTTCTCTGCATATTTCAGTTGTGCCTCTTTCAAAACATCCGGCTCATAGTTGATTGCCATCATGTCACTCTGAAAGTTCACCTTTGAAGAGAAGAAAATACCGACAACAAATAGAAGCAAAATCAAAATTATAAGCACTTTCGATTTCTCGTACTTATACTTTGTTATCCTGTCGATGATACCCATGACCACATTATCATCTCTCTCAGTACCTTTGCCTACCTTGAGCATGTGCGGAAGGAAAATCAAGGAGAAAAGGGTTGTCCCGACAAGTGCTATGGAGGAGAATAATCCAAAGTCCTGCAATAGTGACGAGTTTGTGAAAAGGAGGCCCGCAAAAGCTCCAATTGTTGTAAAACTTCCGATTGTCAGTGGGTAAGAGAGTTCCTCAAGCATCTGTTCAATATTTTGCACATGCTTCATGTGGCTGACAATATGTATTGAGTAACTAAGAGCTATACCCATGACTGTTGCACCGGCACCGACGGCAATTGCAGATATAGAATCTTTTAAAAGAGAGATTATAGCAAGAGAGAAAAGGGCTCCGAAGAGTGCTGGTATCAAAAGCAGGATTATATCCCTGAATCTCCTGAACGCAAGCCATAGAACAAGAATAATCAATAACATGGCTATCGACATTGTCACCCAAGTGTCGGCCTTTATCTGTCTGGCATTGTATACTGTGGCAAAAGGGGCACCCATATACTCCACATCCAGCCCTTTGTATTGTTCTCTCAAGGACACTTTCAGTGAATCAAAAAGATCGAGAAGCTCTCCGTTTCTATTTATATCATTGCTTGAAGAGAGGGGATCTACAATATAAAGCAAAGTGGAGTTATCAGAAGAGAAGAGATGATCGTCCACAATGTTATACTCCATACCTGACTGAAGTTCTCTGAGAGATGAAAGCAAAGGTGTAGCCAAACCCAACGGATCTTTGCTAAAATATGACGATATGGCGGAACCGGCGGGTGATAGAAGTGAAGCCATACCTTTTGAGAGAGATGAGTTCACACTGTCGGCAGAGATAAGTGAGTCAATTCTCAGATAATCACTCTCCTCCAAAAAGATAGGCAGGTTATTGTATATATAGTCGGTAATCTCGCTGCTTCGGGATTGATCTACCTTTAAATGAGTAGCCTTAATAAGATTATCTCCTCTTGCAGAGAGCAGTACACTGTCAAATTTTGAAGCTGCACCTATCATACTATGGCAATCAAGCGATGAATCTGTTCTATTAGTAAAGAGAACTATAATTTTGTCCTTTACCCTTATCCTGGAAAAGAGTTCCGCCGTATTACTTTTCCCGTTCTCTTTTGGGAAAAACCTGGAAGGATCCTCCACAAAGCTGACCGTTGAAGAGAGGTATGCAAGAAGGGCAACCAAAAGTATCAGGAAGAGATACATTACCGGTCTCACTCTTGAAAGCGAGTGATATATTGCTATGAATAACCTGCTCATCTCACTCTTCTCCTTATAATTGTCAGAACGGTGAACGAAATCAGGAATCCGGCCAATCCTACAAGAATAGCAAAAACAACCGCACCGATTATATAGATTGATAAACCTTCTCCTATGACGGAGAGTGACAGATGATCCGGAATTGTAGTTGGAGGCATTCCCATAACATATGCCCCTGTTGCAAAACTACCATATAAGATGAAAGGTATCATCGGAGGGATGCTGATATTGGCAAATACAAGTACAAGAACCTTGTTAAGTTTAAAAAAATGAGCGGCGACTATAGATAAAGCCATCTGATACCCCCATACGGGGACTATTCCGAAAAAGAGTCCGGTTCCGATAGCTGTTGCTATTCTGAGATTACTCTCCTTAGAGTGTGTAATATTTTCCCTTATGAATGTCTTGATATTCTCCCTGGAAAACCATTTGAAAAAACGGTATGGCCAATAGACCAGCAATGCTATAAGAGAGAATAGTGTATTCAACAATGAGATCCGGAAGAAATCCCTGAATGGTCTGAAATGAGAGACTCTCTCCCCTTCCGGCATATATAGTACTCGTACAGGAATATTCCTGACACACCTCGTTTTCCAGGCATATCTTACCAGAAGTTCCAGCTCAAGCTCATATCTTCCAGAGATAAATTTCATATTTTGAATAGGTCTGAGTGGATAGAGACGAAAACCTGACTGCGTGTCTTCCATCTTAATGCCTGTCTGAATCCTGAACCAGAAATTTGAAAATCTGTTTGCGAATGTATTTTTTCCGGGCATGTTAGATGCAGACAAATCTCTGGAACCAACCCATAATACATCTGGTTCCTTTGTTGATGCGTCAATCATCAGATGGATATCCTCCGGCATGTGTTGCCCGTCAGAATCAATAGTAACTGCGTGTGTATAACCTTTACCTGCAGCATATCGTAAACCGGCTATCAATGCTGCCCCCTTTCCCTTGTTTACATCGAAACTAATAACTGTAATATCTGTGATTCCTCTTAAAATATCAGATGTTGAATCGGTGGAGCCGTCATTGACAACTATAATATCGTATGGTAACTCCTTGCAACCAGAGATAATATCAGCAAGAGTCCCTTCATTGTTGAAGGTTGGAATAATCACAGATATGTTGCCTCTTCTCTCCATTAAAACACCTCCGCCATAACAGCTTTAATCTTCATAACCACTCTTTCTCCCTCACTCACAGTGGCATTAACTGTTAGTTTTTCTACAGTTCCCACCAGTGTAAAGTCAATATTAAGAGTACAGGAGAGGGAAGGATCAACCATTCCTATGAACTTACACTGAGCCATCTCACAATAGACAAGCCTCTTCTGTGTTGCCTTACATATACAATCCTTCAGAATGGCAAGAGTGCAGACACCCGGTAACACGGGTTGCCCTGGAAAGTGCCCTGAAAATATTGGATCTTCAGGATTGATGCTAACTTGAGCACTGTATGTATCAACCTTTAAAGAGGTTAAATCCTTAATATCATATAACCCCGTCAGCATTTTCAATCTTTTTGAGTTTTATATTCAATTTTAAATATGGATGATTAATCTCCAGTGTATTGGGAAAACCATTGACATATTCAATGAATGACATCTCTGTCTTGGTTATGCTTCCACTTCTTACAAGAGATTTGAGTTTACCATCCTCACTGTACGAATATTTAATATTCTTAAAAAAATCCGGTCTCATTAAAATGGAAAAGTCACTCCACAACAGATAGAGAACTCTTTTTCTGTTCATGGCAGGTATTGCGTAGTGTTTCTTATATCCCTTGGTAGTTGTCTCAAGATCAAATACAGTCATACCAAAATGAGAGGTGAGTACAAATCGGTTTTTCTCCTGCATCCCGCTGTTCAGCAGCAATATACCGTCAAAATCCACATCCTTGTATGTCAAGGTCAGATCATATACCTGAACCCCGGCCGAAGTGTCTATCACTAGCTGTACGCCTGTGCTTTCTCCCCTTTCAAGAGTAGAACAGGAAGATAGAAGAAGCAGAATTAATAAGCTATTTAATGTGAAAATTCTCATCATTGTTGATAGTATTTATCTGCTGGTTTTTAAAATAGTATGTCGTCACACTCTTGGAAGCCTCTTCAAGGACAAGTCTGGATACAACATAACTTGAAGGCTCGAATGTTACTGAGATCTTCTTAATCATATCACTGACACTTTTTAATTTTGGAATAACCTCCACAACTACAGCTCCGGACCTCTCATTAAAATAGGATATTGAATATGAATCTCCCAACTCATGAAGTTTTCCGAGAAAAGATGCCTGGATCAGAGTCTTCATCTCTTTTACAACAGCATTGTTATCAAGATTTATTATCTGAACTTTACCACCATTATCAATCATCATTTTGGTCCCATTTATGACCATCCTGTATTTCATCCGGGTTTTATAGTAAAACTCAAGTTTGTTTTCTCTCCTGTACCTGAAAACACCTTGGGAAACCATCTTCTTGCTAAACATCGGCAGTATTTTTTCCTGAGAAAATGAAGATTCTATGGAGTTTATCGATGAACTTACTCTTTTTAATGATGTTGTAAACTCGGTAACTTCTGCTTGTGACAATGCCTTCCTGCCCTCTTGTGCTTTTAGTTCACCGACAAATGCTAAAATGGAAATGGTGAAAGTCAGTGTAATTATATTTGCTGAGAATCGTTTCATAAGTTTACAATTTTATATCCCTTGCCTCGTACTTCGTCAATGACCTTTGCTGCTAATCTTGCCGCACCCTTGATATTGCTGTGGAGTAGGATTATCGAACCGGGCTTAAGTCTCTTCGATATTCTTGCCACCACCTTATCATCAGAGTTGGAAACAGTATCAAAACTCCTTATATTCCAGCCTATTGATTTTAATTTTGCCCGGTATACTACATAGGAAATATTAGGGTTAGTTACACCAAAAGGGGGTCTAAACAGTATAACATCCTTGTTTATTATACTCTTTATAAGATGCTTTGTCATATACACCTCTTGTGCCAGCCTCTTAACAGAATAAAAAGGGAGCATCGGTGCGTGTGTGTATGTATGTATGCCGATATTGTGTCCGGCAAGATTTGTACGGATCACCATTTCCGGATTCTCTCTGATAGATTTTCCGATGAAGAAAAAAGTTGATTTTACACTCTTTTTATCCAACAGGTCTAGAAGTTCGGGGAGATTTTCATTATCAGGCCCGTCATCAAAGGTCAGAACAACCTCATTTTCCTTTGTATTCAGTCTGCATGTAGAACGGAGATAGATTCCCCACTCTATTTTGAAAGCAGCAATGAAGGGAGCTATAACCATCAAAGACAATATGATTATTATCAGACAATTCATTTCAAGGTATTATTAACAACTATAACAGAGATTCTCTCTCTGAGATGCCTTGTAACAATTATAATTTTATCAGTATGAGGATTTTCCTCAAGTATCCTGCAACCGTGCCACAAACCGAAAGCAGAGGCTGTAGGATACTCTCCGCATATCTGTTTGTAATCGATAATTTTATCCCTCATTTCATCGGAAAATGCACAAGGGTTTTCCATTCCATATAAAATTCTGTAATTCCCCTCAAGTTTAACCCCGGCCTTGTCTAAAAGCTCCTGAATGGAAATAGTGGCAGAATAGTCGGATGTCTCGGGGTAAGTTACCACAGATTCAATCTCTGCAATGGTCTGACTTGACTCTCTATTTCCGATAATAAAAAAGTGTGCACCTTCCCCGGGTTTTGCTATTCTCCAAACCCCCATCCTTCCCAGTATGTGCTCTTTTGTTGGTGACATCTCATCAAAACCTCCTACCAGGAGATTTGAGGCACTATCCTCCTGAAGCATTGCCATGGCATCCACAAGTGCAGATTCAAAAGAGATTCCTCCATGAACATATGAGACATTATAACATTTAGATCCCAGGAAAAGGGCAATCTGAGCACCTATCGTATTGGGAGTGCTCTGAATAAAAGAGGATGGATTGAGCAGCCTCTCATCATTTTCATATATCGAATTGAGAAACTTTTCTGTATCTGCAAGACACCCCCAGCCTGTACCTGTGATAATCCCGTCTACAGCTTCGCCTTTCCACTCATTCAGTGCTATATAGGCAGATGAGACTCCCATTTTTATTATCCGGCTCATTCTTCTCCTAGCCACCGGGTCGGGTATAAGCTCCTTATAATCCGGTTCACTGCTCCCCTCTACAGATGCTATGCTATTGATATATATTTTTTTCTCCATAATATCAGCCATTATATGAACCGTAAATCAGTGTTGTACAATTGCCTCCGAATCCGAAAGAGTTCTCGAGTACGAAATCAATAGAGCGTTCAGAAATCAAATCTTTAACAGGAATAACATCAACATCAGACATCTCTGTATTAAAATGCAGGTTAGGCCATATATATCCGTGTTTTAACGACAAGAGCGAGAATACGCTCTCTACACCTCCTGCTGCAGCAAGAGTGTGACCTGTGTACCCCTTTGTGGAGCTGAAAGGTGGAAGTTTGTCTCCGAAAATCCTGAGTAAAGCTGCCCCCTCTGAAGAATCATTATTAGGAGTTCCTGTCCCGTGGGCATTTACATAGCTGATATCTTCCGGTTTCAGACAGCTTGATTTAAGAGCTCCAAGCATCGCAAGATATGCACCCTCCCCATGGGATGATGATGCAGTCTGGTGAAATGCATCGTTAGCATTTGCATATCCGCATATTTTTCCATAAACACTCCTATGACCCAGATCTGCTCTTTGAAGAACCACATAACCAGCCCCCTCGCCAAGGTTCAAACCGGCCCTGGTATCGTCAAAAGGTCTGCACCAGTTTTTATCAAGTATGCCAAGAGAGTGAAATCCGTTTATCGTAAAACGGGATAATGCGTCAGTTCCCCCAGCTACAACAACATCGAGCATGCCTAGCTTTATCATTCTTGCCCCCAACATTATTGCATTGTTTGCAGAAGAACAGGCTGTACTTACAGTAGAGACAAAATCATCTGCTTTGAGATAATCTGCGATTTTTTCTGTAGAGGCACCACAATCATGCCCCAGAAGATCTCTCAGTTTTCCTTTGCTTTTATCCAACCTGTACTCCTTATAAAAGTTCTCACTAACATCCATACCTCCGACAGATGTAGCTGATATCAAGCCGATTTTCAAAGCAGACCTCTCTTTGGCACTCAATTCGGGAAAGTCGGCATCATAGTATGCCTCTTTTGCTGCCAGAAGTCCGAGCAGGGTTGTCCTCGAATAAACCTTTCCCTGAGCAAGAGACAGCATATCTGCAATCTGAGCATTAGACAGGCCAACCTCTCCTACAACAACTTCATGATTCGAGGTAAAGAGTGTTAATGGGGATATTCCGCTCTTGGAAGCTATCAATGCATCAAGATTCTCCCCGACACCTCTGCCTAAAGCCGTTACCACTCCCAAACCGGTTATTATGACATCATTATACATCATTATACTTTTTTATATAATCCAATATTAAGATCATATCTCTCCCCAAGAAGGTCGCACCATCCGGCTACAACCAGCTCCATACCCGAAAGAGATGCGTTATATAAAAGAGTCTCCAGGGCATTTATCTTATCTGAAGGATTGAATACGAAAAATGTATTTTCACCTTTCAATTTGTTTTTTATGCATATCTCACCAAGTACAACATTTGGTAAAGTATATACAAATATCGCAGGGCTTGCCTTAAGGTCATCCTCTGCGCCTATAGCAGCAACATGTCTGATATCTGATGCTAGAGACGAAGAGGAGTTGCCGAAAAACAGTCCTCTCTTTTCAGGCAGAGTGTCAGAAAACTCCGGATTATCTTTTATTAACTTAAGGACTCCTATGTAACCGAGTTTTGAGAGATCATCCATCTTAAAGAATTTAAGATCTGAATTTTCCAGTTTTTTATTCCACTCTCTGATAATATCGTGAAAACCATCCTTACCCGAGAGAGAAAAGCTTGAGAGTTCCCTCCATTTGACAGACTGGTCATATTTGCTTTTCTCAGAAACAGAATCAAAAGCATAAATAACTGCAGCATTGCAACCTCCGAATCCGGATGCCGTCTTTATACACCTTTTCAGCACTTTTGACTCGTGACTGGCATTGACCATTATCTCCATAGGGACGCCACTCTGCGTATAACCTTTAGTACCGAAAAGTATGCTGTTTTTCATTTGCCAGAAGCATCCGATACTTTCAATTACCCCTGATGCTCCGAGTGTGTGGCCCCAGTATGGTTTGAGACTTTGCACCGGCACACCGCTCAAACCTGCAAGATGAATAGCTTTAGACTCCATCTCATCATTATAGAGAGTAGCAGTACCATGTGCATTTATAAAATCTATCTCTTCGGCTTCGATACCTGCTACAGACATTGATTTACTCATAGCTGCCGCCAAGCCGTCACCTGTTCTTGATGGAGCTGAGAGGTGGTTGGAATCATTACTGACCGCACCTCCTTCAACCACTATTGGATCGTCATCGGAAACAATTGCCCTTTCTCCAGTCAAGACAATCACACCTACCGCCTCTCCCAATGTAAGACCATCTCTTTTGGCATCGTAAGGGATACAAGGGCCGGTGCTTATTGAGTGAAATGACTGGAAACCTGTCACAACAAATCTGGAGAGCAGGTCTGCCCCGATGACAATTGCATGTTTACAATTGCCCGACGAGATAAGCCTGGATGCAGACACAACAGCGTTAACGCCAGAGATACAGGCATTCGATATTACAAGTGGCTCTCTCTTGAGTTTAAAAAAATCTGCGATAACCTTAGCCGTATGATTCAGAAACACTCTGTTGTCAAGAATTTCGTCATCGGATTCCAGAAATGTGATATCGCCTTTTGTTGTAGATATGATCAACTGTGTATCCTTTATGAAGTTCTCATTGTCAGTATCTTTCAACAAATTCAATGCTCTTTGGACTGTGTATATTGACCTTCTCTCAAGAGTGGATAAATCGGGGTCGGTGTGCTCCCCAAATATCTTTGAAGCATACATAGGGTGACAGAAAAGCGAAGTATCCTCCACTAGCCTAATCCCTGACTTATAGTCAGTTATTGCCTTCATATTCTCTTCTGTATCCAGACCTATCGGAGAATAGATTGAATATGATGCAACATAAACTCTATTTACTCCTTTACTAACCATTTTCTTTGCCAGTTAAGATAAAAATCAGGATTAACAAGCACCAGCTCTCCCTGATTGTCTAAAAAAACCTGTATGGAAGAGCCCTCTGCAACAAGCTGGTTATCGGACTCTCTATAAATTCTGAATTCAAATATAATTTTTGCTGCAGGAGTATATATATATTTTGTCTCTATAATAGCTGTATCTCCGTATATCAAAGGGTATTTGTAGCTGATATGAATATCTACAACGGGAGCGGTAAAACCGGCATTATAAATGTCGAGGTACCCCAGGCCGGGATAGTCAAGGCCGAACGACTCTCTACCATCCTCCATATATTTTACATACTCCCCGTGCCATACAATCTTCAGAGAATCAACCTCGTTAAAACGAACCTTGATAGCGCATCTATTAACAAGCTGGATATCTGAAGTGCCCTGTTTTCTCTTTTGCATATTAAATTTTTTACTCATTTTCCTGAAGGAAGATTTTTAATTCACCCTCTGCAACGAGGAGGTCATCACACTCCACTTTAGCCGAAACCAGAGATATGCCCTGGAATTTCTGTATCTCAGTAATGGTTGTATTGAGTTTCTTTCCCACTTCAGGCAACATTTGAATTTTCAACTTACTGACAGCACCGATAAACCCTTTTGGAACCGGGCACCCTCGTGCAATAAAGTCAACACCTGCCGAGACAGCCGCCGATTGTGCCATATGTTCAATTATACCTGACTCAGAGAAGAGATTGTCGTCAGCCAATACATTTCCCTCATTTACTGTAAGTCCGGTGAATGAAGATAGCTCTCTCCTTCCGTAGTAGCTGTCAACCATAACGAAGGGAGCCCTCTGCGGAATGTATTCCAGTAGCTCGTCACCGGATATCAAGGCTTTCTCAAATATTCCCATATCAACCCCTTTTTCTTTTTGGTTGTTCTCATATATTCAAGTTGTCCGAAGAGCGGATCATCCGGAAAAATCCAGGCCTTTCCAGTCTCCTCTGCCAATTTACGGCACAACTCCAGGTCAAATCCCTTCTCAATATAATAAGATGGTTCCAGCAAAGTGTCGCTCTCCGAAACAACTCCCTTATCTATTGCTATTCTGTGCAATGGCGTACCGGGATATATCCTCATACCAATATATGGAAAAAATACTGAAAAGCGAATTTTTTTAGAATTCTCCATTGTCTCTCTCAATGTCCGCTCACTCTCTCCCAAGCCACCCAAAATCAGAAAATGGGCATAAAAAATATTATGTTTTAGACACCTTTCTGAATTCAGCAAAACATCTTCAAAAGAGAAATTTTTTCCGTACCTGTGCATCTGTTCGGTACAGAGGGACTCCGTTCCGAACTCTATATGTTTCAATCCTGATCGTCTGAAAAGCTCAAGGAGCTCATCGGTAAGGTTGTGTGGAGAGAAGTATGCTCCCCAGTTTATCTTGACACCGCTCTTGATAATCTTTTCAGCCAGCTCAACATTGTAACTGTTATGTATATTGAAGACAGAATCTGTAAAGAAGACATAGTTTATACCCTTATCCCTGTTCAGTCTTGCCAAAGTATCAACTATAAGGTCTGTATCCAGAGTCCTTACTTTTCTCCCGTCAATGATTGGATAGGAACAGTAAATGCAGTTGTAGCAACATCCTCTTTTTGTCTGGATATTCAGCATGCCGCTGTGCTCCCAGTAGAAATCAGAGAGGTTCTCATTGAATGAGAGTTCCAGTGATTTCAGATAATTTGAGTGCTCCTTTATCCTCCCCTCTTTGCCATTTCCCTTGACAAGTCCCTCAATCCCGTCGACATTTTCATCTCTGTCCAACCTCTCCAGAAGTAATCTCAGACTCTCCTCCCCCTCGCCTGCTATTCCGTAATCGGGTTTCAGTATTGACATCAGGACTTCCGGAAATATAGAGAACCCGGCACCTCCGAGAATTATGACTGAGTCTGAATTTTCTCTTATACAGTCAACTATCTCCTTGTATCCGGGAATGAAGCTGGTTCTGTCCAGAGAATTTGCTCCGTCTATATTCCTCAGGGAGACCCCGATATAATCGAAACCTCCACTCTTTATCAACTCTGCCAAACCACTAATGGTTAACAGATTCATATCTGCCATCGATATAGCAAGTTCAGGCATATGCCTGGAAAGATATGTCTGTAAATAGGATATACCTATCGGGTAGACCGGATACGGATCTGCCAGTCTGTTTGCAGAGACCAATAATAACTTCCTACCTTTCATAATTCCAAAAATCAAAATAGTTATACCACTGTTCAGGATATTCTCTCACCCTTTCCGAGAGAAGAGCAACATACTCCTCAAGAAGCAGGATCTCCTTTTTCTTCTCTTTACTGCCATTTGCATAATCCGAAAGAATAAAATCGAACTTGTATCTCTTATATCCGATATGCTCGGCAAAATAGAAGACAACCGGAACATTCATTCTTGCTGCCAGCACAAAAGGTCCCAGAGGGAAAGAGGCAGCTTTTCCCATAAAATTCATATCCTGATGCTTGTCACTCCGGCTTAGCCTGTCACCCTGTATGGAGACATACTCCCCCCTTGCCAGAGCATCCCTAATTTTAAAAATATAGTCAAGCGAATCTCCTTCAATGGGTATTATACCAAAAGCATCAATGCTTTTATTGACTTCAAGTATCTTTTTTATACTTTGATATTCCTTATCCATCATCAGGACATTCATTATCTTGCCGTATTTGCCGAAATAGGGAGCGCCAATCTCCCAATTACCGAAATGAGCACCTATAATTATAACTCCCTGAGCACTATTCAAGACACTCTTTACGCTCTCCGGTTCTGCGAAGTCAAACCGGTACTCGTCATACTTGCCCTGATTTACAGCTACCTTATCGATTAAGGCCATTCCAAGCGAGTAGAAGTTCTTGTATACTAATATTAATGATTTAAGATACCCGTATCTGAGTATCTTTCTTGAGAATTTCCAGATGGAACGTGTTGCAGATGGGGCAAAAGGGATAAAATAGATGACGACAAAAGAGAGAAGACAATAAGCGGTTCTAACTCCCAGACCCTTTATAATCTTTATGAAAATAAGGTATCCGAGTAAGCCCCCTCTTGATTTTCCGCTCCAACTTCTTGTGTCATTTTGAGCCATCCATTCTGGAATTAATGAACTGATAAAAATCCATGAAGGTTTTTATCTCTGCAAAATCCTTCGCTTTGACAGTAAAGCCGAAATTATGCTCAATAAGCACAACCATGTCTACCAAGTCCAGGCTGTCAAGGTCCAAAGTGTCCATCAATATTGCATCAGGCTTGATTATAGCAGGGTCTACCTCAAACTCCTCAGCAAGGACTCTGTTAATTTTTTCAATTAGTTCAGGTTCTATCATTTTATCTATAGCTTCTTAATAATTAATGTTGAGTTTGTTCCTCCAAAGCCGAATGAATTTGAGAGGCATATATCAAAAGGTAATCTCTCACATTTGTTGTTGATATTCAACTTTGAAGAGGCCTCGTCCGGTTTTTCAAAATTTATTGTAGGTGCAATAAACGAGTTTTGCATCATTATAATTGAGTAAATCACCTCACTCGCTCCGGCCATCCACATCTCGTGACCTGTCATGCTCTTGGTGGAACCCACAAACGGCCTGTGATCTCCAAAGACTTCCGCAATAGCCATAGCCTCATTAAAATCACCTACCGGGGTAGATGTTGCATGTGCATTTACGTACTTTATCTGATCCAGTGTAACATCACTATTATTAATGGCCATCAGGATAGACCTTTTCGGCCCGTCAACATTCGGAACAGA
>JAQVBQ010000085.1 GCA_028690215.1 Bacteroidales bacterium
ATGTGGGAAAGTATGTTTTATATCCAACAAACGATTACCAAACACACCTCTATGACATTCATCAACGATGAATACCAAACGCTTACGACCAATCAAGTCGATATCTGCTTGGGTAATCTTTGGATGGCTTGCATTGACAAGTGCCATCTTTTGCATTGATGTCACAATCAATCTGTTGTCTGCATCCGAACTTTTAAGCTTTGCCATCAGGATAGATGTATCAGTAGTATCTTGAATACTTTCATCTTCACCGGCAAATCCACGATATTCATCAAGTGACTGCAAACTGAGTTCTATACGATCCAACAAGAATACTACCTTGTCGGCATCGCCAGAATTGGCAATGAGTTGAGCGGCCTTGAATGAAGTCATAGTCTTACCCGAACCTGTAGTGTGCCAAATGAAGCCACCTCTATGCTGATTGGTGTCCCAATTAGTTTGGTGAGTGCGGTCACAAATCTTTGTTGTTGCAAAGTATTGGTAGGAACGCAACACCTTCAATGTCTCATCTTTCTCATCTGCGATAGTATATGAGCCAATAAGCTGGTGAGCCATAGGAATAGAAAGAAGGTTGTTGGCTATTTGCCTCCAGTCAAAAACCTCTTCGTTATTGAAGTCTGCCCAATGGAAGAAGAATTCAGGCTTGAAGTTCTCTGCTGCACCTGGGTTAGCAAAGTATAATGTCTTCTCTGGAGTCATGGCCACAAATATCTGTATCAGTTTATAGATACCATTTGTAAGAATGCCTTCGGTTACCATTCCTTTTATCTGGAATGTAGCTTGACTGACATCTACGCCAGTTTTTTTTAACTCGATATGTATGACAGGCATACCATTGATAAGAAGCATCATGTCGCCCCGACGACTCCGCCCCAAATCTTGCGCAGCTTTGAAACGAGGTTGACGTACAATCTGATAACGGCTTTGACCTGCACATATTTCATCAGGATTAAATATTTTCAGATAGACATCCTTTCCACAGTTGTGGGTATCGGCTTCATTGTCACGCTTGATGCTTACTTGCTTGCCATTGATAAAACGGTTAACCTCAAACGGATTGCGCAAAGCATTCACCTTGTCCAAAATCTGTTGCATTTCAGTCTTGGTCAAAGGGTAGTCACTCAAGATGTTTAAATCTCGGTTATTCTCATAGAGTATATTTGCCCAATTTTGGATAAGGTCTTCCTCGGTAGGGTACATGATTATGTCACCATCCCAACCATGACTGTTATGAAGCACCTCTGCAAGGTCAGCTTCAAACACCAGTTCGTCATCGTATGCTAACGCGTATTCTTTTGCCATATTGAATTTAAGGTATTATCATTATACAAACATCTTATCAAGACATGCCGACTTGATGCGTTTTAGTGATTCAAGTTTCTGCTCTTCAAGGGAGATTTGTTTGTCGAGGGTACGGAAGAAATATGCTATCTTCTGCTGTTCTTCAAAACTTGACGGTATTAGAACAGAACCTGTAAGAGCGTCCTCATCACTTATATTCATTGTATTTTTGGCTCCTTTTCTAACTAACGGACGTAAGTAATCATTCAATCTCCATGCCGGATCAAAATAATAATGTATAAATTCTGCTGAGACACCTTCCTTAACATTATATATAGCATATAACACAGAGATAATGCCTGTTTGATAATTGTTGTATTTTACTATTCCGTAAGGTTTTGATTTTAACGGAGATTTAGTATATACTATCTGTCCTTCTTTTAGCACTCCATAGTTTCTTACAGATTTACCTGCATAGCTTCTACCGAGTAACTCAATCTGATTCATTACCCCATAATCATCAGAAACAGAAAGGACATCATAAATACCATATTTATTTTCTGTATTTCGCTCCGTGGAAATTTCAAGGCAATCATTCAGAGACTTCTCCTCCCAAGGCTCGTCAAATCCTTTGAACCTAATTTGAGGTTTATTTTCTCCTTTTTTAGGATACATTGACTGAAGAGAAGCGGCCTTCATTTGGCGAAGTGATAAAATTCTCTTTGAAACATCATACAATTGCTTATCAAACTGTGTTAATATATTACTTATAACCTTTTGCTCCTCAATAAGAGGAAGGTTCAGTTCTATATCTTTGATAATTGATGCATTATAGCTCTGTTGCTTAGTTCCTTGAGTCAACTTTATACCCAATTCTTCACTATACTTTCTGTACCATTGAAAAAGAAATGGAGTTATTAAATGCTCATTGTCTGGAAATAATGCCATACAAGACTGATTCATTGTGGTATCTATTCCTAAAATACCACAATTTCCACGAGTTCCAGCAGCCTCCAAACCTGTAATAGCAATTACCATTGTCCCTTTAGGTACTAAACGCAAATTTGCGCTCTTTTGTCCTTCCTTTGTGATTTTTTCGGTTGAAGACAAAACTATACCACGATTGAGATCTCCACTTGAAATCCAATTTATATCGCCATTCCAATATGAAGATTCACCGCGATATGGCGTTTGGCCATTATACATATCCTTTATCACATCAGACATTTTGAATTTTGTCCAATGTGAATCTATATCTTTTATGCGTATTTCAGGCTTATCCATTATTTATCTTCATTTAGTTTATTAACAAACATATTCAATCCCTTCATAGTATATTCATCACCGGTAAGCTGATTAATAAGTTCAGCCATAATATGGTTGGACTTATTTATTTGACTTTCTATATCCAAATATGATTCATTATACTTGATAATTAAGTTGACTACTGAATTATTTAAAGAAGTCAACTGAACGTTAAGAGAATCAAGAATGCTTTTGCAAACAGGTTTAATCCATTTGCAATGCAAGAACTCATCTACTTCATTATCTGTTAGATTCTTAATAACTTCAATGGTCTTTGCCTCCAAGTCAGCCTTTGCTACCTTGATAGCCTTATTAGTCTTACTCTGCCTATCCCAAAGTGCAACAATAGCCTTCAATTTTACCTTTGTTTCAGAATCAATGTCGTTACTCTTAGATTTTGCATCACTTGTGACCTTCTTCTTGTTTAACTTAAGACCGTCGCCATCCTCAAGATATACCACAGCTTCCTCTTCAGTAAAGCCGTTTGGAGCATCTTCAAGTTCTGAGGCACATTCATCTACCTCTGTTTGCATCTGTTCGATGGCATCAAGTTCAGATTGGAATTTCTCGCTCTGAACCAACTCGAAAGGAAGAATTCGACCTTTTAATCCGTCTGGTACCTCGATTTCCTCGTCACCATCCTTCTTGATCTTATAAGCCTGTTCAACAGCACGTACCGCATCAATGCCATCTGATTGGATTGTCTCGATGTCATTAACAATTGTCTGCCAGTTGTTTGCCAATGCCTGATAAGTAGTATATTTATCGACAAGAGCTACGGGTTTCAAACGACGGAAGATATCATCGGCAATAGCATCCTGTTCCTTCATCTCGTTTACAGATAATACATTGGTAATAAGGTGCTCATGAAGCATATCCTCGAAACCATCAAAAGCATCGGCGAAAGATTCTTTCAATGATTTCACATCTGCATTGGCATTAATAGCATCAGCAATGTTCTCCACTTTTACGCTTGCATACGGGCTACCATCCTCATTGTTTTGGAAGAGCTCACTACGCAACGAAGGAAGGGCTTCCCAATACTTATTAAGAGAATCAATCTCACTTTCTGGAATTCCTCCAAACATAGTAGCATAGATGTCATACTGCACAGCTTCCTCACTTGAATCTACATAGCGAGGAATATTGAGGTTATAACCATTTTCACGGATGTTATCACGAGAAACCTTTGCTGAGAATCCTGGAATTTCTTTGCAGTCACGAACTGTATCAGCAATGCGCTTGATGTCACAAGCACGGAGTTTGTTTTGCTTGCCATCCTTTACAAAGCCCTTTGATGCATCAATGATAAGGACATCATCATTGCTGCGATGTTGCTTCAACACCATGATAAGTGTAGGAATACCTGTACCGAAAAAGATGTTTGCAGGCAAACCAATGATGGCATCTATGTTGTTCTTCTCTATAAGGTTCTTGCGAATCTTACCTTCCCCCTCGGTGTCCTTCTCAGCGTCACCTCGGAAGAGTACACCATGAGGCAATACAATCGTCAGAATGCCATCTGGTTTGAGATGGTGAAGTTCATGAAGCAAGAATGCATAGTCAGCCTTGCTCTTAGGTGCAACACCATACTCTTTAAAACGAGCATCATATTCAGCATCGGCAGGATTCCATTGCTGAGAATAAGGCGGGTTGCTGACTACTGCATCCACATAGAGAGGCTTATTATATTCACCTAATTGTATTGGCCAATCTTCGCCCAGAGAGTCTGCGCAACGAGTATTGATATTGTTTGGTTTGATACCACGCATCACAAGATTCATACGAGTAAGGTTGTAGGTGTTCTCCTTCAACTCCTGCGCATAGTATTTCACCTTGTTTTTATCCTCAATATGTTTTCCAACTGACTTACCGATGGTTATAAGCAAGGAGCCAGAACCAGAGGTTGGGTCATAAATCTCGATAGTTTCCTTTGCCTTATGGTGTTCTGCTACAATCTCAGACATAAGGATAGCTACCTCATGAGGGGTATAAAACTCACCAGCCTTTTTACCAGCATTGGCGGCAAAATTCCCTATTAAATATTCATATACATAGCCAAGAACGTCGTAATCTTGAGAACCATCAGTGGGTATGTCTCGAATGAGTTTGATCAGATCTTTCAATGCACGAGTCTGCGTTGTTGGATTTTCACCTAGTTTGCTCAAGCCAGCTTGAAGTGTGAGGAAAATCTTCTCATAGACAGGTTTATAGTTTTTACTTACCAAACGATCGAAGTTATTAAGAGCAATACTGAGATCTGATACACTAAAATTAGACTCTGGTTTAAGCCATGTGCTGAACAAAAACTTATACTCAATAAAATAGCCAATGCTATTCTGACAATACTCAATATCCTCTTTCTTGTCCTCGTCATCATAATCTTCTACGAGTCCTACTAAGTCCTCGTCAGTCCAACCATCATTACGGAGGAATTGCTCCTCATTGTCACAGAGGAATTTGTAAAAAATGAGACCGAGGATATAATCCTTGTATTCATTGGCATCTATCTTCGAACGCATCTTGTTCGCTGATGCCCAAATCTTATTGGCTAACTGTTGCTTGTTCATATTTGTCTATGACTTTTTACTTTTTTATTTGTGTGCAAACATAGGCGATATTAATGCAACCTATCTGCACTCTTTCCTATAAAATGAAAATTAACGGCCGTATCACTTATCAACCGGCTGCTTAACCAACAACTCTTGAACTTCTACACCCAAAACTTTAGCAATTTGGATGAGTGTTTCCAGGTTGGGTTGTGTCGTGTTCGTACACCATTTAGAGACCGTTGAATAGTCTTTTCCGAGCTGTTCTGCCAGCCATTTATTGGTTTTATCTCTCTCAACCAATACAACCTTGATACGATTTATTTTCTCCATAAATTTTTTATGTTTTTACCTTCCAAATTTAATGATTTTCGTTCACATAAATTGATTTCTGCTCAAATAAATGGCAGATTAAGCTAAATTTCTTCGATTTAGCCCATTTTTATGCTTTTTAGCATGGTTTTTGGTGACTTTTCTACACTTGATAGCTTGCTTACTTGTGCCTTTATCATCATTTAGCTGCAAAGGTATCTGTTCCGTCCTTATCCTTTCAAGGTCGGTGTGATACTCATTTCCTTTGAAATCTCCAGCCACCTGCGGAGGTAGTATTTAAGAGGAAAACCTTGTAAGAACAGCCGAAACACCTTTTATCGCACCAAAATAATTAACAAGCCCCAAGTAGGTTCATCCTACGAAAGGGAAAAAATAACATTTTGGATATGGATATAGCAAGCAAATTTGTAGAATGGGAAGTGCCTACATTGGCATCCCTTGAGAGTAGTAAGGTGTACCAGCTTCGTGAAAAGCTGAACCGAGGTGAGAAACTGGAGCGCAGTGAAAAGAATTGGTTGACTGAGGCAGTGAACCACAATTCTTATTTCAAGCAGAGCGTTCCGCTTCAAGGGTGGCGATTTTCTTTTGCCGATGTATTGCATCATTATTGGGTGAAGCAATATGGGCAGATAGTAGAATATTTTGCAGTGGACAAGACTGCATTACGTAGCATCTTGTTTGGTAGAGTAGAGCAGATTGTGGAACTTAAATAGTGATGGTTATGTATGAATATGAAGAGCTCACAGAGGTTATTGGTGCATATTGCTCATTAGTTGTGCCATACAGAGGTTATACCGAAGGAACTGTAGTTGGTGACTATGGAAATGAGTTGGTCGTTCAGCTTACCAACGGCAAGGAAGTAGTTGCTTATCGTGATGAAGTCATTGTGTATGAATGAATACTATATTACTCATGTACGTTTCAACTAATAAATATAAATACTAATGAATATGGAAAAAGTATATAAGGTAAAGACACGTTTTGTGTTTGAAGGTGTCTTTGAAGTCAAAGCATCGAATAGAGTAGAAGCCCGTCAGATG
>JAQVBQ010000086.1 GCA_028690215.1 Bacteroidales bacterium
TTTTATATGCTGCAAATTTATAATTAAATTTCTACCCTATCCAAATTTATTTGAATTTATGTTCAATATGTATGAATGCTATTCACTGCCGAAGGGAGATAACTCAATCCAAGCCAGGTAATCATGAGAAAAACAAATGCAATGGGAATTACCCACATGAGTAGTTTCAAATTGATAGTCATCCTCCGGAGATGGATATATACCAAATATGTTGCTGCAGTTATGAATGCCCAAACCTCCTTTGGATCCCAAGTCCAATAATCACCCCAGGCCTCTTTTGCCCAGAGCGCCCCCATAAGCATTCCCATAAGCAGGAAGCCTAGTCCTATCCTGACGAGATTATCGACTAAACCGACTAAATCCTCGTGTTTCTCACCGTTTCCGTAAAGGAATATGATAGAAGCAATCGTAGCAGCTCCCATCATTGCATAAGAGAGAATATAGACTGTCACATGCGGAATAAACCAAGGGCTTTGCAAAGCCGGCATCAACCCCGCAGAATGAATCTCAGGCTTTAGAATGTTAATTAGTATAAAAACAGCTGACACAAGAGTGCTGTACCCCATAAGCCATTTATAACTCCATCGAAGCCATGTGGCATAGCCGATAATCACAATAAAGAGCGAGTACCAGAGCCTGGTCTCACCCATTGTCCTCAATGGCGGATGTCCGTTAGCCAGCCAAAGTTTTATAATAAATGCAATAAATACAATTACTCCTGCAACAAACATGATGTTTGGTAGTAACCTCTTTTTCGACAAATAGATAGCAGCAACACCTGACAACCAGAAAAAGAGACTGATCACGGCAAAATAGATAAACTCTCTCCAAATCATAACTTACCTCCTTTCCAGAAAAGTGAAACAGCACCGGCCAAAAGCATGAACAAACCTATGTATGCGGGTATAATCCAAGGGTCACGGACAAGCTCCAGGATTGAATATCTAGAATGATTACCCATTTGCTGGTCATATGAAAACTGATATATCCACCAACTGCCCGATTTCAGCGGATGGTTAACCCTTATCTCTTCTCTCTGCCCTGATTCATTATCCCGGCTCAGAACCACCCTTGAACAGTAGCTTTTTGTCTCAGGATCTCCCATTGATATATAACGGAATTGATCAATCTGCATTAGTTTACGAGGTTGCATATCTCTCAATGAGTCGGGTGTTACCTTCAAACCCTGGTAAGAATCGTCTGCGATCTGCTCCATTATGCCGCTTTTTGTATCAATGAGGAAAAATTTTGGGGAGTAAAACTCCATACTGAAATCCTCAAGAGTCAATTTAAAGGGCAGCAAGAAAGCATCTCCTGTCTCATAATTCTCAGCATAGTCAGAGCTCTCACCCTCGTTTACCTTCATGAAAAGGTGACGTGAATCGGCTGCTCCTAGTCCTGAAGATATCAGTAGGATAAATAAACCGACATGATTTAAGATAAAGCCTGTATCCTTTAACCGGAAAGTTCTCAATCTCCTTCCAACAGTCAAAGCCAGGTTTGTCAAAAGCATGAAGTATGTCATGGCAAAAGGCCACGAACCTTTGAGCGAGTTGTCCGGCATAAATCCCATGACGATAGACTGTATCGCCAGCAGTGTTATAAGGAATACCGAGACCGGCAATGAACCTGCTGTAGCAAGAATCTTTCCCGGCTTTATCGCTGCGAGAGTTATCAATACCAGAGTCAATATCAGATTAACAGGAAATCTGATCAATTCATAGGGGAACTGGCCTGTGGTAATCTGCAGTAGTATGCCTGCAGTTATTACTGCCAGGATAATTGTATATTTTACTGGAGCAGTCTTTTGTTTGTTATTGCTTTCTCTCTCCATGCCGGAACTATGGTCTTGTTGAATTCATCCTTTTTCTCTCTTAGGTCTTTCATATCCAAACCGATATACGCCTGAGCCTTTTCTTTTGTCGATATGTCCGGCATTGGGATTTCGCTCTTCACGCCCAATGAGGAAAGAACCTTGTTCAGTTCTATCTGTGCCTGATATGTTTTATCCAATGCATGGGCCAAAATCCTTTGTGTTTCAACTGGCGCATGGAAAGATGCCCCGTGTGAAGCCACGGCAAAATCCCATCTCCATTGTGCCGCTCTGAGCAATTTCAACACCTTTTCCATCTGCTTCTCTCCGGCTCCATTATCCCAGGCATATTTAGCCCCTATATGTGTCCTTGCCAGCTCCTCTTCTACCCTGTCTCTCACCTCAAGTACCTTGTCCTGATATTCATAGACATACGATGTGAGCTTTTCAGGGGTATCTCTGTGGCAAGTCTGGCAAGTACGGTCAATATATTTGAGAGGTGAAACAAGCTGGTGGTCACTGAATTTTATAGCACCCTCTGTTTTATAAGGCATGTGGCAATCTGCACATGCCAAACCTCTTTGCGCATGCGGCCCCAATCTGAACAATTCAAAATCAGGGTGTTGTGCTTTGAGCATCGGAGCTTTGCTTAGTTTATGAGTCCAATCGGTAAACTCAATATTGTCATAATATTTCTCGATTGCTTCCACCGTCATACCGCTATCCCACGGAAAAGTAAGATATTTTCCCTCACCCTTGAAGTAGTATTCAACATGGCATTGTGCACATGCAAGAGATCTCATATCCTGTATGGATGATGCAGAAACATCTTTACCCATTCTTTCATAAGCCTCCTTTAGAGCAGGTCTTGAAATCTGCAGGTTCATAGACTCCGGATCGTGGCAATCGGCACACCCAATTGGGTTGACAATCTCAGAACCGAGTGAGCCCCATTTAACAGAATAAAATTTTTCGACTCCCATCTCAGCCATCATTCTCGGCACATCCGGGCTTTTGCAACTCCAGCATGTCCCGGGCTGAGGCCCATCGGTGTCATTCATAGGCGCACCTGTCCTTAATGTGCGGACAACATCAGTGATTGCATAGCTATGACCTCTCGGTTCTCCATATTCCTGAGAGAAAGCATAACCTGCCCATAATATAACCATTGCAGGCCTCTGCTCAAGAACATCCTTCTCTTTATTCCCGAGATGTTTGCTTGAAAAATCCATTTCGGAGGTCTTCTTCCATGTCTCAAACTCCCTCGGGTAGTTTTCTCCCCAAATCTCGTTCCTTGGTTCAATACCTTTTATTTCAACCTTTTTATTCTTATAGAGGGTTGCAATCTCTGCCCTTCTCTCATTTATTGATGCTGCCAGTAAGCCCAGCAGGAACACTGCAACAACAGTTGTTACAAAAACAGACCACAGCAGGGCTGTCTTGTGTTTCTCAAAGAATAGCTTAAGTTTCATCTTGCAAGTTTTTTATTCCAAAGTTTAGGTAATGGAGCTATGGCATTAGGACTCATGGCGATATTCGACATCGTTCCGTGAGGTGTATCTCTGTGGCAGTGCCAGCAGGCAACTGTCTTTCCTTCTTTTACTTGCGAGTATTTTACCATCCCGGTCTTTACGAAATCCGTATTGAGCTCTTTATGGCACCTGATACAGTTTTCCATAATAACGGTATAGCTCGAATTTCTGGGTCTGATAACCTGAGGTTCCGCCCTGGCAGTAAACACAGCGGCATGATACATGCCATCCTTTGCTTTGAATGCATATCCTCTGACAATGTTATCCTGAGGAACGTGGCAGTCATTGCATTGGGCATGAAGATAGTGAGAACTCTTTTGCCAGGATTGGTAATAGGGAGTCATTATGTGACAATTCACGCATGCCGAAGGGTCATGGGAAAGATACGAATGAGCCCTGGATGCATAAACCAGGTATAAAAACAGCCCGGTAAAGCATCCAAGAAGCAGAATCAACGGGAGTAGCAGTCTCTGTGGGAACGTCTTCTCCATAATCTATTTTTTTATTTGACTTGCAATCTGTCGCCGGCATCACTCTTTACAGCTCGCTTCCACATTTCTGTATAACCCGGCTGTATTGGTGGTGCAGGAATGGTCCTGGAAGAGCCGTTATTGAGGAAATGGCCGTCAGGTCCTGTCCTTTTCACGTTTCCGTCAATATACTTCACAAGCAGGTGCCTTTCAAGTTCAACCCATGTATTAAACATATCCTGGGCAGTATTTACAGAATAATCTGTCACAAACTCCCTGGCCTCTTCCGGAGATTTTTTGTAAAAAGTCATTGCAGCAGCATCTATGACAGAAATTCTCTTCAGGAGCAGGTTCTCACGTTTATCTATCAAAGCACGCACCTCCGGAGCTACAATATTATATCTAAGATACGAAAAATTTGATATTCTGTTGAACAACCAAAAAGCTGAAGTAGGAGAATATGTCATCATATCACCGTTGCCAACCCTGAAACACTCCGGCACTCTTTGGATTCCGACATAGATTGGTGTCAAAGTTGAGGTTGAGGCATCATCGACCCCAAACCATAAAATACCGCCAATCTCATCAGGGAGCCAGCTCCTTGCCTGTCCGACCATCCAGAAACCTGTTTGTTGTGTAGCAATAGCTCGTTCGTTTGTATAACTCAGTGAGTCCACGGTAAAGGTCATAGGCCTCCATCTGTAAGGCAGGGCATTGCCACCAGCTCCGACATCCTTTGTCATATCGAGAATAGTACCTTCATAATGGTCTCTCATAACATCGGCCACCATTTTTACACTTACTTTCTCTTTTGGTTTTATATATAACGGAAGTCTGTTTGACTTATTGTAACCCATAGCATAGTCCTCATAAAAAGTATAAGGCTTGTCGCCAATCATTCCTCCTCCAAGAATGTTAAAAGCTGCCCATACCCTGGCTTCACAGCCGCGCATAGATCCGAAATCCAGCGGTGCATATGTGTCTGAAAAACTGAAATCTTTGTTTGAACCCTTGTAATAACCCATTTCACGGGCAAAATCTATCACATCCGGAGCATAAAGGCAATTTTCAGGGTCATTTAAAGGGAATGTCGTAATTCTCGCATGGTTTGCATGAGCAGATATATAACCATCAGGGATTCTTACGGCAACCCAGACAGCACCCTTATTTACATTTTTTCCATTTACCATTTTTACGCCCTTGCCTATCATCTCAAGAATCCAGGCCTCATCCTTATCTGCTATTGAGAATGACTCACCTGCGGAATAATAACCATATTCCCTTACAAAATCAGTCATTATCTTTATCGCCTCCCTCGCACTTTTTGCCCTTTGCAAAGTCACATATATCAACGAGCCGTAATCCATTATTGCAGTACTGTCTTCCAAAGGAAGCCCGCCAAAAGTAGTCTCAGTTATAATTACCTGATGCTCGTTCATATTACCGATCTGCGTATATGTCTCAGTTGCCTGAGGTATATCTCCCAGATATTTACCGGAGTCCCACTCATAAATCCTGAGCATCTCTCCGGGATTGTGCTTAGATCCCTTTACAAAATATAACTCTCCATAAAGCTGATGCGAGTCAGCAGAATATGAAACCAAGACAGAACCGTCCTTTGAGGCTCCTTTAGTTATGATTAAATTGGTACAGGCTTCACCCCTGACTGTTACGAGAAGGAAGAAAAACAGTAAGGATAGGCATAAGGTCGTTTTTTTCATATAAAGTCATTTTTACAAAGATAATACTATTTTTGTATAAAAAATATGTCATGAAAGTTGCTTATCTCATAGTTAATTGTTTGCTATTCTTACTATTAAGCTCTCGGCTTGTTGCCCAACAACAGGAACAACCACAGAAAAGCCCTGCAGAGATGGCCTCCATTCAGGCGGACGATATGCAAAAACAGTTAAAATTGAACGATGCTCAGGTTTTTTATATTGACTCCATTTTACAGCACAACTATACTGCCGTATCTGCCGAGTTTGAGAAAATGAAAAAGGCCGGCATACAGTCTCCGGACAACTACATGAAAGTCCAGAAAATGTGGAATGAGAAGACAGAGGATGCCTTCAAGAAAGTTCTGACCGAAGAGCAGTTTATCTATTATCTGAAACTAACCCGCAGGTACAAAGATTACAAAAAACGCATGGGCATAAAATAATCAGCATATCTTCACCTTATTTGCCCTACGTTCCTTAAAGTGAGTTATACTATCAAATCCGCAACTCTTTATTACTAATGAGTAGTGTGCAAATTGCTCACCTATCCTGTTCAGATCGTGTGCATCTGAACCAAGTGACACATACTCTCCTCCCAGTTCCCGGAATCTACGGAGCACATCGGTATCAAGCTGCGGAACTCCTCCGCATTTTTCCCTGTATGTATTTGTATTGATTTCCAAAGCTTTTCCCTCTGAGGCAAGAAACTTTAAAATCCTGTCCAGCTGTATGGGGAAATCCCTGTAATATATTGACCTTTCTGTGTATGGAGCATATCGCGCTATATAGTCATAGTGCCCCAGGATATCAAAATCACGGTAGGATGTGATGCACTGATAGATTATATCCAGATAACGGCCATAAGCCTTTGTAAAATTTTTTCCGTCATAATATGGTTGATGGTAAGGATCCAC
>JAQVBQ010000087.1 GCA_028690215.1 Bacteroidales bacterium
TAATACTGACGGTGTATTTAGTATCAGCAGGAGGTTGATCCCCTCCTCCGGATTGTCCTGAACATACAGGACAGACTCCGTTCTCAAGCCGGGATCCACATATACTGCAATACTGGACACAATCACCGCTACAATATAGCATACCGCAATAAGGACATGCGGGAGCATTAGTGTCATCATAATCCAAGCAGGTACACTGTCCTACAAAATTACCACACATTGGGCAATATATACCATCATCTTCAAAAATCAGCCCAGGAATGTATTCTGCATAGCAGACTGTACAGGTCCCATTTATTACCGCGCCACCACATACATAACAGGTTGGTCCTTCGCTCTCCCCACTTTTATAAGACCCCCCCTTTGTTTTAGGGTTTACTTTAATCAGGCTGAAACCTTTATACTGCTTAATATTCTTTACGTCACCCTCAGGAGCCTTAAGAAAGACACATTTCCTTTTTCCCTCACCATAGTAATATGATTCGAGGTAGCATCCGTCAACGTCCGATATCACCATGAAACCAGTGAAATTCCTCCTGTCTCCTGTATAGCTATATGGCATCTCCTCCTTTTCACTTCCCTTTCCATCATGCTCACCAAGGATTGTAACTACGAAGTACCTTATAGAATCTATCTCGGGGAACTTCTGTATTATCAAAGAACTGACAATCTTCACCTTCTTCAAGGACGTGTTTTTTTCGTCTTTTTTCATCAGCACAGCACCTAACTGTTCTGATTGCCTTAAAGGCACTTCATAGAGAATGGACCTCTCGTCTGAGACCTGAGTTGCCTTGTCCCATTCCGGGACGATGTTTGTAAACAGGTCTTCCGCTTTTGTCTCAGGGCAACCATCCTTTGATGTCTTCAAATCTACGAGCCTGAGATCCGAGGCATTATCCTCAAAGAACCTTCTGGCTTCGGTGAGCTTGAACTGTCCGTCCAATTTGTCGTTTTGATTAAAAATATCCTCCTTCATACAGGAGATGACTGCAAGTATGGATATTGGCAATATCCACAACCCATGTTTGAGTTTGACTCCAACCATAAATGATTTATATGTTAATTAATTGTTAGTGAGTGCATAAATGTATATACAAAAAATAAAAACTTATGCCTACCTAACTACCTGGAGCGGTTAGTTACGCTTTTTTGTGTCGTAATTGATTGTATAACAAATATATATACTTTTTCTTGGAGCGCTTACTTTACACCTTTATCGTGAATTTTTAACTTGGAAATGTTAAAAAATTCATCTTAAAATGATTGAATTATTTGATTGATAGCAGAATATTAAGATATTTGTTAAAACATATTGAATATGCGGAAAGTATTATTTGTATTTTTTTTAACACTCATCTCTTGCGACAGAATACCTAATGATGTTTTATCTGCTTTAAATAGTGCCGGAGATAACCGCAATGAATTGCAGAGAGTAATTGATCACTACAAATCACAGAAAAGTCAGCAGAAACTAAAGGCTGCGTACTTTCTTATCTCAAATATGACAACGCACTACTCTCTTGACACAAGTGGCTATATATCATATCTTAACATTCTGAGTACTCTGGATTCGATAAGGTTAGAAGAGAATAATGATGATACAATACGTCTGAAAATCAATAAAATTTGGGATAATTACCAAAAAGTCAGAGGGTCAATTAACTCAAATCCATTACGGTATGATTTACAGCATATAAAAGCAGAGGCATTGATAAATCATATTGATAGAAAATTTACGGCATGGAAGAGTAATCCATATTCAAAAAGAGTTTCTTTCAATACCTTCTGCAGTTATATCCTGCCATACAGATTAAACGACAGAATACTGCCGGATGACTATTTTATATATAATAACAAATTGATTATAGAGAAGGCAAATAGATTATACCCAGCCAGCATATTAGAAACAATTGACTCAATTTTAATAAAATACAGCGATATAATATATGCAGCTGATATGCTCGGGCATTTCCCCTATCTTACAACGTCTTCTGTTATGAAGTCAAAAAGGATTGAATGTGAAGATAGGGTTTGGTTTAATTACTATTTGCTCTCTTCTGCCGGTTTTCCTGTAGCGATTGACTTCATACCAAACTGGGGCAATAGAAATGCCTCACATACTTGGAACACGATTGTTATGGGTGATCAAACATTTCCATTTGAACCATTCTACTCAACTGACAGATGGGAATACCGAAATATATATAACAACCAGATGGAAGACGGCTTTGTCAAATGGTGGGGTAAATTTAGATTACCTAAGGTTTTCAGGGTAACATATGAGAAAATTGAGAACGACATAATCAAAGATGATCGCGTATCCGCAGAAGATATACCAACACTGTTCAGATCCGACAGGGTCGTAGATGTTTCAGGAGAGTATTTCGAGACAGCAGATGTTAAATTAACAATAGAAAGGGAAATACCCGATGACACTTATTATGCATACCTTTGTGTTCAAAATAGGGAGCAATGGGTGCCAGTACAATATGGTCGTATTAGAGGCAATCAGGTATTGTTCCGTGATATGGGTAAGGATATAGTTTATCTACCTATTTTCTACAGGCAAGGGAAGGAAATTCCGGCAGGAGAACCATTTTATCTGAGTCAAAATGGAAAGATTAAGCCAATAACCCTAGACGGAAAAACTCAAAAAATGCACATTTCCAGAAGATACCCTTTGAATGAAAAAAAAGCCTTAAGTAACGCTCTTTTAAAAGGAGCTGTTTTTTCACTGGCAAACAAAGCGGATTTTTCTGATGAAGTGATATGTGCAAAAATTGACTTCGCGCCAGAAATGAAGAAGTATATGCTAAAAAACACTCATCAGGAAAATTTCAGATATGTTAGATTTTTATATCCAAAGAAAGCATATTTGTCCGAGATTAAACTACTGGTATCAAACAAGATGTCTATAACAGATACAATAGTATTAAACAGTACAACTATTGACAGCAAGCTTGCCTCACACGCAGATAAGTCAGAAAACGAGATAATCATTGATATGGGAATGGTAAATAAGGTGTTATCTTTTGGTTTTTGTGGATTGAACGACATATTCGCTGTCATGCCTGATGTTGAATATGAATTGTTTTATTGGAAAGACAGGTGGGTCTCTCTAGGCAAGGCCAGGTCGGAAAATTCCAGTTTGATTTATAAAAGTGTACCCTCTGGCGGCCTTTACTATCTTGACTGCTCAGAAAAAGATGCCTTTAAAAGAATGTTTACCTACAAAGATGGAAAACAATTATTTTGGTAGTGTTTTAGAAAGATAATCTCTGACCTCTTTTCTGATCCTTAGCGTAATTGATCCAACAACACTTACCGGTTGGGCTAGTATTAGCTTCGCTGTTTTAATTGCTTTTGCGTTATCCCCGGTTTCTTTATATAGCCTGAACAGATGATAATTTGGCAGAATTCTTGAGGGATTCATAAAATATGCTGTCGTGAAACAGTCTTCTGCAGCTTTGTAATCCTTTATTTTTTGGTATAACATTCCTTCATCTATCATCATTTCTGATGTTACAAAGTATTTTGTTGACTCCTGAAAAACAGATAATGCATATTCAGTATCATCCATTTGAGAAATTTGCTTTGTAAATATAAAAGAAAACATCATGTTTTTTTTTATAAAGTCATAATTATCCTTTACTGTAGAAATGGTTTTAATATCTTTTTCTTGCATTAAATGGATTAGAGAATCTTCTGTCTTTTGGTATTGCTTCCAAAATATAATTGTCACAGCTAGTGCCCCACAAAATACAATAGAAGATACGAATCTGCCAAAAGCATTAATCTGGAAAGTGATAAAATGGGCTTCTTCCTTTGGGGCTAGCAGCCCGATGAACGTCGGGAAAAGCAACATTAGAGGAAAGACATCAAAGGAGTATGAAAAGCAAGATGCAATCAACAATGTAGTAAGAGCCAGCTTTAAAACCATCTTTCCTTTTGAATAGAATATAAAATAAAGAATGGTTACAAACAATAAAAGACCAACAATACCCTGTTCACAGGCTAGATGGATAAACTCATTGAAGGCCTGATAGTGGTTGTTGGACACAATAGTGAATTCTGAAGAAGGGTTTTTAAAAAAATATTCTGCCTGACTATACATGTACATTGAAGGAAAGGACCCCGACCCATGACCAAATATTGGCTTCTCGAAAAATAGATCCTTACTTACATTCCATATCAGTAGCCTTGAGTTGGCAGAAGACGGTCTGTATAGGTATAGTAGCGCAACAGATATTAAACCAAGCAACCACACTGTTACAAATACTAATCTCTTTTTCCCTTTTTCAAGTCTTATAAACCCATGACTCTTGAAAAATAATATAATCCCGGATATCATAACTGCAAGAAAAGCTGTTCTTGAATCGGCAAGAAAAAATGCAGGAATCATAAATACAGATAAACAAATGCCTGCTACCTTTATTGACAATTTAAGTAAATTCCACTCCATCAACAAGGTAGTCAATAACATTGTTAATGAAATTGCCAGATATATACCTAAATGGCTGGGATTAGAGAAACTTCCGGTTACAGCAAATTCTTCGCTTAGAGAATCTAATAATCCAAAAAATTGTAATTCTGCTATTATTGCCTGTATAAATCCAGAAAAAATTATTGAGGTTAATATAATCTTTCTTCCATCGTCAAATAATATCCTTGCTGAAAAATACATAAGAATTATTAATCCCCACTTTAGATAAAAAAGAGGTTCTGTTTCTAGTTGCTTTACCAAAGTGTTGCTTAATAACCCATAAACAAGATATGCAAGTATTAGTATGTCAAAATAATAAATTTTGAAATCATGCCTTTTGAATAATAATTTAATTACTAGGAGAATCAAAAGAATTGCCAGGCATAAGAAAACCATTTCAAATTCACTGACTCCTTTGTATACAATGTTAAGGAATGGAAGAGCTATGAGCATTCCTCCAATAATCTTATCAAACATATTTCGTAATGGTTAGTGGACAAATATATAAATTTAGTAGAAATAGAATTGAAATATGAGTTCATTTTCATGCTTTTAGTATGCTTTAGAATCCCTTTCAGTGAATATTTTCATATCCGAAGGTGTAAAGTAAGCGCTCTTTGTTATACAATCAATTACGACACAAAAAAGCGTAACTAACCGCTCCAGGTAGTTAGGTAGGCATAAGTTTTTATTTTTTGTATATACATTTATGCACTCACTAACAATTAATTAACATATAAATCATTTATGGTTGGAGTCAAACTCAAACATGGGTTGTGGATATTGCCAATATCCATACTTGCAGTCATCTCCTGTATGAAGGAGGATATTTTTAATCAAAACGACAAATTGGACGGACAGTTCAAGCTCACCGAAGCCAGAAGGTTCTTTGAGGATAATGCCTCGGATCTCAGGCTCGTAGATTTGAAGACATCAAAGGATGGTTGCCCTGAGACAAAAGCGGAAGACCTGTTTACAAACATCGTCCCGGAATGGGACAAGGCAACTCAGGTCTCAGACGAGAGGTCCATTCTCTATGAAGTGCCTTTAAGGCAATCAGAACAGTTAGGTGCTGTGCTGATGAAAAAAGACGAAAAAAACACGTCCTTGAAGAAGGTGAAGATTGTCAGTTCTTTGATAATACAGAAGTTCCCCGAGATAGATTCTATAAGGTACTTCGTAGTTACAATCCTTGGTGAGCATGATGGAAAGGGAAGTGAAAAGGAGGAGATGCCATATAGCTATACAGGAGACAGGAGGAATTTCACTGGTTTCATGGTGATATCGGACGTTGACGGATGCTACCTCGAATCATATTACTATGGTGAGGGAAAAAGGAAATGTGTCTTTCTTAAGGCTCCTGAGGGTGACGTAAAGAATATTAAGCAGTATAAAGGTTTCAGCCTGATTAAAGTAAACCCTAAAACAAAGGGAGGGTCTTATAAAAGTGGGGAGACGGGAGCAACCTGTCCTGTATGTGGCGCACTCATGATAGGCTGTACCTGCCCAGTCTGTTATGAAGTATACATCCCTGATTTGATTTTTCAGGATGATGGTGTATATTGTCCCAGATGTCTTAATTTTATAGGACAGTGTACCTGCTCGCAGCTTGATTATGGTGGTCCTCCCGCATGTGAACATTGTGGTAGGTTATATTGCAACGGAGAATGTCGGTATTGCATTCATTGTGGATACGAGCTTGATGAAAACGGGGGCTGTCCTAGATGTTCAGGACAATCCGGAGGAGGGGATCAACCTCCTGCTGATACTAAATGCACCGTCAGCATTAGCGTAGACGGAGGAGGAAGTGTTACGGGGATTGATCCTGGAACATACGAAAAAGGGAAAACGATTTTCTTAACGGCTTTAAGTAATGGAGGGTACGATTTTGTGGGCTGGTATAAGGATGGCAATTTCAAAACTACA
>JAQVBQ010000022.1 GCA_028690215.1 Bacteroidales bacterium
TAGTATTTAGTTAACACGACGAAG
This sequence comes from Bacteroidales bacterium, assembly GCA_028690215.1. GTDB lineage: Bacteria > Bacteroidota > Bacteroidia > Bacteroidales > UBA932 > Bact-08. The sequence continues at coordinate 25 of JAQVBQ010000022.1, forward strand.
AGGAGTCAATTCATTTTGACTCCTCTTTTTCATTTTTCATTATAAAATATCGAGCTATCGAGACAAGATATCCCAGATTGTAAAGATTGCAAATAGTATTGAAGCAAACCCGTTTGATGTGAAAAAAGCAGCGTTAAGCCGTGATATATCATCGGGTTTGATTATCATGTGCTGATAAACAAGCAGACCGACAAAAACAACGGATCCCACAATATAGATGACCCCCATATCTCCAAACAGATACAAAAGACACAACATCGGAACGATCAGTACATGACCTGCCGAGGAGATTTTCATCGCTTTTGACCTTCCAAATTTTGCCGGAACTGAGTGAAGCATTTCCTTTTTATCGAATGCTTCATCATCCAGCGAATAGAGTATGTCAAACCCACTTGACCATAAAAAGACTATAGCTGATAAAATCAAAGGTGCCAGATCAAATTTTCCTGTAATACTGATATAAGCTCCCATTGGCGCTATTGCAAGGGCCAACCCCAGCACGTAGTGACACAGGGCGGAGAATCTCTTCATATAGCTATACCCCAGAATTACAATCAGTGCCGGGACAGAGAGCAGGAAAGTCAATTTATTTATAAAAGCAGTTGTGGCAATAAATAACAGAACATTTACAACCACAAAGATCAGTACTGATTTCGGTGATAAAACCTTTGCCGGGATCTCTCTTCCGGCAGTACGGGGATTTTTCGCATCGATAAATCGGTCAACATACCGATTAAATCCCATCGCACTGTTACGGGCAAAAACCATAGCCAAAACGACAAGTATGAGTAGCCTCCAGGAGTAGATATCACTTCCCTCCACAACGGTCTCGTTTGCCATAAAAAAACCTATAAATGCAAAGGGAAGGGCAAATATCGTGTGTGAGAACTTTACCAGCTTAAGGTATTTATATGCAGACATATATCAAGTGCTTATCTGAGAGAGGCTCCGAACTGACTTATAAACGCATTCAGCAATTTATTCATTGTAAACTCTACGTCCTCGTCCTTCATTGTCTTCTCAAGGTTCTGGAGAATGAAGCTCATGGCGTACTGCTTCTTGCCTTGAGGGATTTTGTCACCCCTGTAGACATCAAACAGAGTTACCTGCTTAAGCAGCTTTTTCTCAGTCTTGAGTGCAAGATTGCGTAACTCAGCAAAGGATACCTTCTCATCCACAAGAAGTGCAAGATCCCTCTTGACTTCAGGGAATTTTGGAAGTTCTTTGTACATCACTTTCTGTCTCTTCACCAGATTGAACAGAACACTCCATGACAGCTCTGCGGCATAAACCGGCTGTTTGATACCAAACTGCCTTAAAAGATGAGGGTTGACAGTTCCCATAACGGCAAGCTCCTTTTCACCATTTGTCCTGTATACAAGACCCTCGGCAAATATGTCAGCAGGTGCTGCAGAATATGAGAGATCTGAAAGTTCAACTCCGAATCTTCCTAGAAGCAGTTCAAGATAACCCTTCAACAGAAAATATGATGAACAGCCTGTTCCGCCTTTCCAAGAAAGAGAACCTGGACCTGTAACGAAAATGGACATTTTTGCCTGCTCTTTATATGAGTCGGCAACAGAGGGGTCAGACTCTCCTGAAATCGAGTAAACATTTCCCAATTCAAAGAGTTTGAGATCTGACTGCTGGCGATTGACATTATATGCAATAACCTCTAGTCCGCTGAGTAACAGCGTCTGTCTCATGCAATTCAGATCCGAGCTGAGCGGATTAAGAATCCTAACCAGATTTGATTCCGGATAGGTCTTAAGTTTTGCGTAATAATCAGATTTAGTGAGAGAGTTGTTCATTATCTCAAAAAATCCATTCGACACCAGAAGATCTGCAGCCACATTCCTGACTCTTTCAGGATCCGGCTTAGGTGTAGTGTTTATTGAAGCATGAACACTTGAAGGCAATTCTATATTGTTATAACCGTAAATCCTGAGAATCTCCTCTACCACGTCGCACTCTCTGGTAACATCCACCCTGTATAGTGGAGCGATCACTTCGACACCGGATTCGCACTTGCTTACAGTTTCGAAGTCCATATAATCAAGTATATCGGTTATTGCCTTCGATCCAATCTCCTTACCGATAAATGTCTCTATTCTTTTAAAATCAAGTGTGATTCTTGGTCTTTCGAATGGCTTAGGATACACCTCCTTAACTTCTCCTACTACTTTTGCCCCTGCTATCTCACTTAACAATATAGCAGCACGTCTTAAAGCATATGGAACATTTTCAGGATCTGCGCCTCTTTCGTACCTGAATGAGGCATCAGTCTTCAATCCGTGTCTTTTTGATGTCTTCCTGATAGATACAGGATTGAAATAAGCACTCTCAAGAAAAACGGATGTTGTATTGTCGGTTATACCTGAATCCAGACCACCGAAAACCCCGCCTATACACATTGGCCTGTTGACATTACAAATCATCACATCTTCAGGTGAGAGTTCTCTCTCCACCCCGTCAAGAGTTGTAAACCTCTCTCCGCTTTTCGCATACCTCACCACAACCTTGTCTCCCTCAATCTTATCCCTGTCAAAGGCGTGAAGTGGCTGACCTGTTTCAAAAAGAATAAAATTGGTTATATCGACGATATTGTTTATAGGTCTCAGGCCTATACTTTTCAAGGCTTTCTGCAACCACTCCGGAGATGGTGCCACCTTTATATCACTGAATGTAAGGCCGGAATATCTTGGAGCTCCATCCAGAGCTTCCACCTCAATCTCCACGGCTTTTTTATCATTATTCCTCCCGAGTGAGTCGAATGAGCTTATATCCGGCATCAACAACTTTCCACCTTTACCATTCAGCCTGAGATATGCAGACAAATCCCTTGCAACTCCAATATGAGATGCGGCGTCAACCCTGTTTGGGGTCAACCCTATTTCAAAGAGTGTGTCATTGCTCAGATTGAGGAACTCTCCGGCAGCAGTGCCTGGAACAGCACTCTGATCCAGAACCATTATCCCCTCATGTGAGGTCCCGATTCCAAGCTCATCTTCCGCACATATCATACCCATACTTTCAACACCCCTGATCTTGGATCTCTTTATCTTAATCTCCTCCCCGTTGGAAAATGTCAGGCTTGTGCCAACCGTTGCCACCAGGACCTTTTGACCTGCGGCTACATTAGGAGCTCCACAAACAATCTGTAATGGATCTTCGCTCCCCACATTTACTTTTGTCACACTCAGCTTGTCGGCATCCGGGTGTTTAACACATTCAAGAACCTCCCCCACAACTACACCTGCCAGCCCTCCGGGAATCTCCTCTGTAAGGCTCATCCCCTCGACTTCAAGACCTATGGTGTTGAGTATTTTCGCTGTCTCTTCTGGATTGATGTCAAGATCAATATAATTTTTAAGCCACTTATATGATATGTTCATAATATTAATATTTCGTCCGGTTAAATAATTGAATTAAAACAGAGACTCAACGAACTCTTTCTTATTGAATAGCTGAAGGTCGTCGATCTTCTCTCCCACTCCGATAAACTTTACAGGGATTTTGAACTGGTCAGATATTCCGATAACAACACCGCCTTTGGCAGTGCCGTCAAGTTTGGTGACAGCAAGGGCTGTCACATCAGTTGCCTTTGTAAACTCCTTTGCCTGGAGGAATGCATTCTGACCTGTTGAACCGTCAAGAACAAGCAACACCTCATGAGGAGCATCCGGAATGAGTTTCCTCATTACATTTCTTATCTTGGTAAGTTCGTTCATCAGGTTGACTTTGTTGTGAAGGCGACCCGCAGTGTCTATCAGCACAACATCTGCATTTTGCGAAATTGCTGATGCAACAGTATCATATGCAACAGAAGCCGGGTCGGAACCCATAGCCTGTTTAACGATAGGAACCCCAGCCCTTTCACTCCAGATTGTAAGCTGGTCAACAGCTGCAGCTCTGAATGTATCGGCAGCTCCAAGTACAACACTATATCCTGAATTTTTAAGTCGTGAAGCAAGTTTCCCTATGGTAGTAGTCTTGCCTACACCGTTTACACCTACAACAAGTATGACAAAAGGCTTCTTTGAAAAGTCAAACGGGATTTCACCTTGATAGTTCTCGTCAATATTCAACAGAGACTCGATCTCCTCCTTGAGAATAGAGTTGAGTTCATTAGTGTCCATAAATTTGTCCCTGCGGACTCTCTCCTCAAGTCTCTCAATAATCCTCAGTGTAGTCTCCACCCCAATATCAGATGCTATCAAAGCCTCCTCAATCTCATCCAGGGTATCTTCATCCACTCTGGATTTTCCAACCACAGCCCTTGAAAGTTTCTCAAAAATACCTTTTTTTGTTTTTTCAAGTCCTTGGTTCAGAGCCTCTTTTTCCTCTTTTGATTTTGACCCGAATAGTCCGAATAATGCCATGCAAATAGAATTAATTGTCAAAGATATGAATTTTCCGTCAAATGAGATAGGTAAACAAAAAATGCCGCTTTTCGGGCGGCATTTTTCAATTTTCTATTAAGGTAATTATTTCTTTGCGAAAAAATCCTTTACACCTTCTGTAGGAACAATCTCTTCCTGGAATGCATATGCTCCACTGCGCTCTGAGCGGACCATACGGATACACTTAACGACATTCTTTCCTGAACCTTTTGCGCCACCGAATGTAGCAACTACTTTTTTTGCCATTTTCTATAATGTTTTTAGTCGTTATTACTTAATTTCACGGTGAACGGTTACCTTCTTCATGAATGGATTGTATTTCTTACGCTCCAGACGCTGTGTGGTATTTTTCTTGTTCTTTGTGGTGATATATCTTGAAATCCCGGGAACACCGCTCTCTCTTTGTTCGGTACACTCCAGTATAACCTGAACTCTATTTCCTTTCTTTGCCATGTTATTCTAAATTATACTAAGTTGATTAAACCTTTGTTCTGAGCATCAGTCAGAGTGGCCTTAAGACCATTCTTGTAAATATTACGCATCCCTGCGGCTGTAACCTTGAGGGTGATGAATCTATTCTCCTCTTCAAGCCAGAAACGTTTGTTCTGAAGGTTTGGAGAAAACTCTCTCTTTGTACGGCGTTTTGAATGGGAAACATTGTTTCCTATCATCCTCTTCTTACCGGTAACTTGACAAACTCTTGCCATTTTGTATGTAATTTTTATATATTATTCATTAATATACCCCTAAGGGGCTGCAAATATCACGATAATTTTTATATTATGCAAATATTTACACAATTTTAAAAATCCTCTTCCACCTTATATTTCGAGGGAAAGAGCTGTATTTATCCTTTGAAAACCATATTACGGACGGTGTTCCCACAACATGTGACTCTGGAACAAAACCCCAATATCTTGAATCAGCGGAATTGTGTCTGTTATCTCCCATCATGAAGTAATAATCCATTTTGAAAGTATAACTATTGGCAACTTTTCCGTTAATATAGATTTCAGAACCCTTCACCTCCAGCTCATTGTCCTCATATGAGGAGATAATGCGGCTGTACAGAGGAAGGTTTTCTACTGTAAGGGGAACGGTGGCTCCTTTTTTTGGTATCCAAAGTGGACCAAAGTTATCCCTTGTCCACTTGAAGTCTCCTTCAAAAGGGAAGAGAGTAAGAGGTGAATCGGGAAGATCTGGCGGATATGTATCAATATTCTGACGTATATCTACAATGTTTGCCATTGCCTTGAGCTTGTCAACCTCATCCTCATTGAGAGGGAAGTTGGTGTAGCCCGGAAGCGATGCATCATAGTAGAGCTCGTCATTATTGAGTCCCATATCTTCAACAATCTTCGGATTCAAAGTTGTTCCGTTAGTATATACAGTATATGTGTTCTGTATTCCGGGGAAATTCGGTTGAGGATTTCCGTCAATATAAACCTTGCCGTTTACGATTTCAAGTGTATCACCCGCCTGAGCGACACATCTCTTTACATAATTGTCCTTCTTGTCATCAGGCCTGACAACAACAGGGCCATATGTCTCGTATGTGTAATCTCTGCCGTAAAGTCTGATGCATTGATAGTAATCGGCGGTAGGGTCTCCCTTTAGCACTGTATCTCCGTTGGGAAAGTTGAATACAACAATATCATTTCTCTTTATAGACCTGAACCCGGCCATACGCCTGTATGGATTCTGTATCCACTTAAGGTATGACTCGCCTCCTGTCAACGGAAGCACATTGTGAACAAGCGGAAATGAGATTGGAGTCTGAGCAACCTTTGGGCCATAGGCTACCTTGCTTACGAAGAGATAATCCCCAGTCATGAGGGTTCTCTCCATCGAAGAGGTTGGTATCATATATGCCTCAAAGAAGAATGCCTTAATAAGGGTAGATGCTATTAGCGCGAAGATTATTGCATCCAGCCAGTCGAGCCAGGCATTTCTTTTCTCTCCCTTTTTGTAGTTCTTTTTCCAAAAGGCCCACTTTACCTTACGAGTGATAAAAAGATCGAAAATGATGATCAATCCGAGGATGAACCACCAGTTTCCGAACCAAATCACCCAAAGCAAATACAAAAGAGCCCAAATTGAAAATTTGAACCATTTGTTGCCTAATATCTGAAGAACTTTCAACTAATGTCTATTTTACAGAGTTTATAATAGCCTCGAAAGCTTTAGGATTGTTCATTGCAAGATCTGCTAGCACCTTACGGTTAAGACCCACATTGCTCTTTGCAAGTTTACCCATGAACTGAGAATAGTTCATGCCATGCTGCCTTGCGGCTGCATTAATCCTTTGTATCCAGAGTGCACGGAACACTCTCTTTTTGGTTTTACGATCGCGGTATGCGTAGGTAAGACCCTTCTCCCAGGTGTTCTTAGCTACAGTCCATACATTTGCACGTGCAAGAAAATTACCACGTGTAAGTTTCAGAATTTTTTTACGGCGAGCTCTTGAAGCTACCGAATTGACTGATCTTGGCATCTTTGTTTTTGTTTAAGAATGTCAGCGTTCTCCACCATTGAGAACCTTATTCTGCTGTGCATTCAGGTTAATAAATTAAGCAACCAGAAGGTTTTTCATCCTCTTCTCATCAGAAGTAGCAACTACTGCAGAGTAAGTAAGATTTCTCTTTCTCTTGGTTGTCTTTTTTGTTAAAATGTGACTTTTGAAAGCATGCTTTCTTTTCACTTTTCCCGTTCCGGTAAGCTCGAAACGCTTTTTAGCACCGGAGTTGGTTTTAATTTTGGGCATTGGTTTCTATTTTTAAAGTTAAAAACTATTTCTTCTTTGCTGGTGATAACATCATTATCATCCTTTTTCCTTCAAGTTTAGGCATCTGCTCAGCCTTTCCGTATTCTTCCAGTTCAAGGGCAAAACGTAAAAGCAGCTTTTCTCCTTGCTCCGAGAAGAGAATCGACCTTCCTTTGAAAAAGACATACGCCTTTACTTTGGATCCCTCCTGCAGGAATGATTGAGCATGCTTCAATTTAAACTGGTAGTCATGTTCATCTGTATTTGGGCCGAACCTTATCTCTTTTATAACCACCTTGCTTGCATTTGACTTCATCTCCTTGGCCTTTTTCTTCTGCTGGTAGATGAATTTCTGATAGTCAATAATCTTACAAACAGGCGGATCTACATTAGGAGAAATTTCAACCAAATCTAGCTCTAACGCCTCAGCCATCTTAATTGCCTCAAAGAGAGAAAAGATTCCGGGATTCGGCACATTGTCCCCTACTACTCTTACTCTTGCAGCAGTTATTCCGTTATTTACTCTCGGACCCTCCTGACCCGAATTCTGCCGATTCTGCAGATTTCTGTCATTTCTTGGGTTGTTCTGGCCCGGTGTTCTTTTCACAAAGCCACCTGGACGAGGTTTGAAAGGTGTTGCGATAAATTGTCCTCCTATATTAGTTATTACTCAATTTGTTTTTTTATCTCATTGTTAATGAGTTCTGCAAAATCCACAACAGGCATAGTTCCCTTATCTCCCTCTCCCTGCTTTCTAACAGAAACCATACCAGAATCTTCTTCTTTCTCACCAACAACCAGGATGAATGGAATCCTTTTTAATTCATTCTCCCTGATTTTCTTGCCGATAGTTTCATTACGATCGTCAATTGAGGCGCGAATATCGTTATTACTCAGCAAATCTGCAACTTTTTTTGCATAATCGTTGTATTTCTCACTTACAGGAAGGATCACTGCCTGTTCAGGAGCAAGCCACAACGGGAACTTTCCTCCTGTATGCTCTATAAGTACTGCAACAAATCTCTCCATTGATCCGAATGGCGCCCTGTGTATCATAACCGGACGGTATTTCTTGTCATCTGCACCTACATATTCAAGCTCAAATCTCTCAGGAAGGTTGTAGTCCACCTGTATTGTACCAAGCTGCCACTTTCTTCCGATTGCATCCTTCACCATAAAGTCAAGCTTAGGGCCGTAGAAAGCAGCCTCGCCTAACTCAACGACAGTTTTAAGACCCTTCTCCTCGGCTGACTCTATTATCGCCCTCTCTGCCTTTTCCCAGTTTTCGTCTGTTCCGATATATTTCTCCTTGTTGTTAGGATCCCTCAGAGAAATCTGCGCAGTATAATCCTTGAAATCCAAGGTTTTGAAAATATAAAGGACGATATCAATAACCTTGTTGAACTCCTCTTTGATCTGATCCTGACGGCAGAAGATATGCGCATCATCCTGAGTGAAACCTCTTACCCTTGTAAGCCCATGAAGCTCACCACTCTGCTCGTAACGATATACTGTACCGAACTCAGCAAAGCGGATAGGAAGATCCTTGTATGAACGAGGTTTTGTCCTATATATCTCACAATGGTGAGGGCAGTTCATCGGTTTAAGCAGAAACTCCTCTCCCTCTTGCGGGGTGTGTATCGGCTGAAACGAATCAGCACCATATTTAGCGTAGTGACCTGATGTCACATATAACTCTTTCTGTCCGATATGCGGTGTTATTACCGGAAGGTAACCACCTTTTTTCTGAACATTCTTGAGAAAGTTCTCAAGTCTCTCCCTTAGCTGGGCTCCTTTTGGAAGCCATAGAGGCAAACCTTGTCCCACTCTTTGAGAAAATGCGAACAGTTCAAGCTCCTTGCCTAATTTCCTGTGGTCACGTTTCTTTGCCTCCTCCATAAGTACGAGATACTCGTCAAGGAGTTTTTTCTGTGGGAATGTCACTCCATAAATACGGGTGAGCATTTTGTTCTTCTCATTTCCTCTCCAGTATGCACCGGCTATTGATGTCAGTTTAACAGCCTTAATTACAGATGTGTCATTGAGGTGTGGGCCTCTACACAAGTCTGTAAAAGATCCATTGGTGTAAAAAGATATTGTACCGTCTTCGAGGTCACGGATAAGTTCACACTTATACTGGTCACCCTTCTCGGTATATGTTTTCATCGCCTCATCCTTGCTCACCTCCCTGCGTACAAAATGTTGTTTCTCCCTTGCCAGTTCGAGCATCTTGTCTTCAATTCTCTTAAGATCAGCCTCGGTAATCGCCTTCTCACCGGGATCCACATCGTAGTAAAAACCTGTCTCAATTGAAGGTCCGATACCGAACTTGATACCCGGATATAAAAGTTCAAGAGCCTCAGCCATCAGGTGAGATGAAGAGTGCCAGAAGGTGCTCTTAGCCTGTTGATCTTCCCACTTATGAAGCATCAGAGTAGAATCTTCATTAATTGGTCTGCCAAGTTCAACAACCTTGCCGTTAACAGTTGCCGCAAGTACATCCTGAGCCAGTCTTGGACTTATACTGTGAGCTATATCATAAGGGGTGGTACCCTTTTCGTACTGACGGATTCCTCCGTCCGGGAAAGTAATATTTATCATAATCTTTAACACAATTCTAACAATTTGCAAAGTTAATCTTTTTTTATTAATCCTTAAATTTTGTGCTATTTACATTTTTAATTAAATTTGGAAATTCTGTATTATACCAATTACACTACAAATCAATTTATTATGCAATCAAACGAGTGGAGTATAGCGGCATTGGACGCACTTTTATTATCAATTATCACAGTCGTCGTAAGTCTTATTCAAGTTGTTTTTGAACCGGGAACGATAATATCCATATTTCTCTGGCTTATTAAGTTCGTAGGCTGTTTGGCATTGTTGTACTATTTTGTCAAAGAGTACAGCAAACCACAAGAGACTTTCACTTACAAGCGGGGATTCGGTTTTGGCTTTAAGATCTGCCTTTTGTCATCAATTGTTTTGGCAGCATTTCATTTTCTGCAGTACGCAGTACTTTTCCCTGATACTATGCAAACAGCCATGGAACAGGCAATGATTGCAATGCAGAGCAGTAATCCTGATGCAGCCGATGCTATGGAGAGATATCAATCTAAATTACCTCAACTGGTATCAGTAGCTACTCTCTTTTATTACACTGTGTTCGGGCTTATAGCATCTGCAATCATTGCAAATTACACAAAAAAGGGAGATATTTTCACAAATAATAGTATTTAATACTGACCTCAACCATGTTGGACCTTTCAATTATTATATCTGTCTACAACGAAGACGAGTCTCTCACAGAACTGATCTCCTGGATAGACCGTTCTCTCACAGGCAAGCACATTGTCTATGAAGTTATTCTTATTGACGATGGAAGTACAGACCGTTCATGGAACATAATCCAGAATCTCTCTGAAAAGTATCCGTCAATTATCCGAGGAATAAGTTTCAGAAGAAATTACGGAAAATCCGCCGCTCTTTTCTGTGGATTTGAAGCTGCCAAGGGAGAGGTCGTGATAACTATGGATGCCGACCTTCAGGATAGCCCTGATGAGATTCCGGCATTGTTTGATATGATAAATTCAGGCCAATACGATCTAGTTTCCGGATGGAAGAAAAAAAGAAAAGATAATGTCTTTGCCAAGAACATCCCGTCAAAGATCTATAATGCAACTGCACGAAAGGTTACAGGTATAAAGCTGCATGATATGAACTGCGGCTTGAAGGCATACAGGAAAGAGGTTATCAAGAATATCGAAGTTTACGGTGAAATGCACCGATATATACCATACATTGCCAAAAATGCCGGATTTACCAGAATAGGAGAAAAAGTTGTTGCCCATCAACCCAGAAAGTTCGGAAAAAGCAAGTTTGGAATGGACAGGTTTGTCAATGGCTTTCTCGATCTGCTCACTCTGTGGTTTCTCTCAAAATTCGGAAAACGTCCTATGCACTTTTTCGGACTTATAGGAAGCCTCACATTCATTGTCGGCACAATAACCTCTCTCTGGCTTATCATTGATAAAATAACTGCGCAGGCAAAAGGGCTGCCATATAGAGCAGTAACAGATCAGCCCCTTTTCTATATTTCTCTTGTCGCTCTTATCATAGGGCTTCAGCTTTTCCTGGCCGGTTTTATCGGAGAACTTATTACCAGGAATAGCAGTGAAAGGAATAATTACAAGATAAAATCAACTATTTGAGTGATTTATTGAAAAATAAGTTATATATTGTAACAAATTAACAATGAAAAACTATGGTTAAAACTTTCTCATTTCCAAGTGTATATGAATCAACAATCCGCGAGTATTACACATCTAACGATCCAATACTCGGCTTTTCGAAGATAAAAATTGATGATTCTGACTATCTGGTTGGGCTTCAAGCTTTAAATGAAGGTGTATCTCCTCATAAATCCCTCAACGCTTCCCCGACAGATCGTGAATACAAACTTATTGCTCACTCTGCACTCTTTTTGGCTAGCAATATAGTCTCAAACGGAGCCAAAAACGGCAATTCTCTCAAGTATTCTATAACAACAGGTTTTCCTTACGCTACTTACCAGTTAAACAAAGATAACGCAATCGATTTTTATAAATCAGACTGTGTAATAACAACATACAAGGCTGACGAAAACGGGAATCAGAATCCGGATCAAAAACTTGTTCCAATCTGTAACATAAACGTACTTCCTGAGATCGTAGGATGTGACTATGCGATACGTAAGGGAGAAAATCCCACTGATGGCAATTTCATAATCGTAAGCCTTGGTTACGGTACTTGTGAATGTGTAGTCAGTACACCTAACGGGTTGCTAAACAGAACACTTTTTAGTACACATGGAATCAGCTATGCTGTTGATATATTTACACAAGAGCTTAGCAAGAGTTCTTTCCTTGGTCTTAAAACCGGACACCAGATGGATCAGATCTTCACAAAAGGTGGCATGTATTTGGACAGAAAACACAAGGATTTCAGCGAAGAGAAGAAGAAATCACTCAGGTTATACTTCAATAACGTAATATTACCTGCCTTCTCAAAATACATTAATGACTCTGATTTTGAGCTATGTCCAAAAATGATTTTAGTTGGAGGCGGCGCTTATAATCAAGAACTGGTCAACCTATTTAATGAGGAGTTCGGTGAAGTGTGCTCGATTTCTGTTTATCCGACACCTGAAAGATGCGCTTCCATAGGCTACGCAATCTTTTCAAAGCATACTGATAATGAAAGGAATGGCAATGAGTTCGCATCATCTTATGACACTGATGGATGTGCATACCTAGGAATTGACATAGGAAACGCCAACACTTGCGTTTCTGTGCTTGAACAATAATCAGTTTTAATCATGAAATAATAAAAGCCAGCTTTTTTAAAGGCTGGCTTTTTATATATATTTTAGAACGGGAGTTGCCAACTGCTCAAGGCTTCTGCTTGGCCATCTCCTCGAAAATATTGTCGTCTATCATTTTGCAAGAACCATTAAACACAGCCCCATCCTCAATGAATACCTTCTGGCATGCGACATTACCCGTAATTGAACCACTCTTTCTAAGACCGAACACCTCTCTGACAATAACCTTACCCTGAAGCGTACCCCAGATATCACAACTTTTAGAGACAACATCACCTACCAACTTGCCGGATTCTCCTATCACAAGTTTACCTGTAGTATTTAGTTTTCCCTCAAAAAATCCATCAATCCTGATGTCACAAGTTGAAGTCAATGCACCACGGAACTCTGTCCCACCGGATATTCTGTTAACCTCATTTACTTGAACTACTGATTCTACTTTCGACATATCTCTATATTTATTTTATAAATGTATCACCTCTCCGTGTGCTGTTGCGGCAGCCTCCATAATTGCCTCACTCATTGTAGGATGCGGGTGAATAGAATGAATTATGTCCTTGGCCTTGACCCCCAACTTTCTTGCAACGACTATTCCGGATATCATCTCAGTAACATTTGCCCCAATAAGGTGTGCTCCTATAACGGCATCTGAATCAGCATCAATTATAAGTTTTACAAATCCATCCTTCTCTCCTGAAGCCGATGCCTTACCTGAAGCCGTAAATGGAAATTTTCCGATTTTGTAATTTATACCCGCCTCTTTTGCCGCCTTCTCTGTATAACCGGCAGAAGCTATCTCCGGAGAAGTATATGTACAGCCCGGAAAGTTTTTATAATCCAGAGGAGCCGGATTCATCTGTGCAATCTTCTCGACACAGCATATTGCCTCAGCAGATGCTATATGTGCCAATGCAGGTGTGGCAATGACATCCCCGATGGCATATATTCCGGGTATGTTTGTAGAGTAGTAAGTGTCAACCTTGATCTTTCCACGCTCTGTCTCAACCCCACAGCTCTCCAGTCCGAGATTTTCAATATTGGCAACTACACCAACCGCAGAGAGCACCTTCTCTGTCTCGATGAACTCTGTTCCTTTCTTTGTAATAACCTCTACCTTGCAACCGTTTTCAGTGGCTGTAACGCTGTTTACACGGGCTGAGACCATAACCTTCATCCCCATCTTACGGAAAGATCGGCTCAATTGTGCTGAGACCTCCTCATCCTCCAGAGGTACAATATTGTCAAGATACTCTATGAGTGTTACCTCTGTACCGAGTGAACGGTAGAAATAGGCAAACTCACTTCCAATTGCCCCTGAGCCAATAACCACCAGACTAGCAGGAATTTTTTCAGGAACGAGTGCCTGACGGTATGAAATAATACGTTCTCCGTCTATAGGTGCAAAAGGCAGTGAATTGGCACGAGAACCCGTAGCAATGATTATATTTTTGGTCTCAAGAGTTGTAACACCTCCATCCGGCTGTGTCACCTCTACTTTGCCGGCTTGAGGTATCCTACCGGTTCCGTTTATGACTGTAATCTTGTTTTTTTTGAAAAGATACTCAATTCCTTTGCTCATACCTGCCGCAACGCCTCTGCTGCGGGCTACGATTTTTGATATATCAGGCTTAATATCTCCATCTATATCGAAGCCGTATTCTGCAGAGTGTTTTGCATAATTGAGAGCTTGAGCACTTTTTAAAAGAGCCTTGGTTGGGATACAACCCCAGTTAAGACAAATACCTCCCAATTCGGCTCTCTCCACCACAGCACAATTCATTCCCAATTGGGCAGCCCTTATTGCTGCGACATATCCTCCGGGACCTGCCCCGATAACTATAATATCATACATACATCATCAAATTTAACTTGCTCCATGGCAATTTTTATACTTTTTACCGCTTCCGCAAGGGCACGGATCGTTCCTACCCACCTTCTTCTCAACATGTACAGGACCTTGAGATTTAGCCTCTCCCCCTGAAGTTGAAAGATCTTCCCTGGATGTCCTCATATTGCTCAGATCTGTCTTTTTGTGGCTCTCCTGCCTTACATTCACAGGAGGCTGCTGAGTGTTCTCCCTGAGAGGAATATGAGCCTTAAGCAAGAATGAAAGTACATCTTTACTTACCTTGTCAAGTACACCTTTAAAGAGTTCAAAACTCTCGAACTTATAAATCAACAATGGATCTTTCTGTTCATAAGTTGCATTCTGAACCGACTGTTTCAGATCGTCCATATCGCGAAGGTGCTCCTTCCAGTGCTCGTCAATCATAAGAAGGGTTATACTCTTGTTGAGGGCTCTTATTAATTCCAGCCCCTTTGTATCGTATGCCCTCTTAAGATTAACCACCATCTGCATCATTTTATTTCCATCACTGATTGGAATGGCAATATTCTGATATACTGCATTCTGTGTTTCATAAATCTGCTTGACAATAGGCCATGACTGCTGAACAAGTACGTCACCTCTCCTCTTGAGTATCTCTTTAATATTCTTTTGATATGCCTCAGTCACCTCAGTTGTTGTAGCCTTCTCAAAGAACTCCCTGTCAATACCGGTCTCCACTGAGAGACTTCTGATTGAATCTGTTGTGAATTCATCAAAATCTGATGAGCCATGATGTGAAGAGACAAGGCTTTCAGCATAGTCTGTTATCATGTTCTGGACATCGACATCTACCCTCTCTCCATAAAGAGCGTTACGACGTCTGGTGTATATAACCTCTCTCTGAGAGTTCATCACGTCATCATACTCGAGGAGTCTCTTTCTTATACCGAAGTTATTCTCTTCGACCTTTCTCTGTGCACGCTCAATAGATTTTGACAGCATACTGTGTTGTAAAACCTCACCCTCTTTCATGCCCATCTTGTCAACCATACCGGCTATCCTCTCTGAGCCAAAAAGCCTCATCAGGTCATCTTCAAGTGAGACATAGAAGCTGGAAGAACCAGGGTCTCCCTGACGACCGGCACGACCTCTGAGCTGTCTGTCTACACGGCGTGAATCATGTCTCTCAGTACCAATAATGGCAAGACCGCCTGCCTCCTTAACGCCAGGACCTAATTTTATATCTGTACCACGACCTGCCATGTTAGTAGCAATTGTCACTGCTCCGGGTTGTCCTGCCTCGGCAACGATTTCAGCCTCCTTGGCATGTTGCTTTGCATTCAGGACATTATGCTTGATACCCCTAATTTTGAGCATCCTGCTTAAGAGTTCGGATACCTCGACCGAAGTAGTACCGACAAGAACCGGACGGTTCTTCTTAGTCAGGTTTACAATCTCGTCAATAACAGCATTGAATTTCTCTCTTTTTGTCTTGAAAATGAGATCCTCCATATCTTTCCTGACGATTGGCCTGTTAGTCGGAATAACAACAACATCCAGTTTGTAGATTGACCAGAACTCACCTGCCTCTGTCTCTGCAGTACCTGTCATACCTGCAAGTTTGTGGTACATCCTGAAGTAGTTCTGCAGGGTGATTGTTGCAAACGTCTGTGTTGCAGCCTCAACCTTAACACTCTCTTTTGCCTCGATAGCCTGGTGAAGGCCCTCAGAGTAACGTCTTCCCTCCAAAATACGGCCGGTCTGCTCGTCAACAATCTTTATCTTATTGTCAAGGATAACATACTCAACATCCTTCTCGAACATTGTATATGCCTTAAGCAGTTGATTAACGGTATGGACTCGCTCACTCTTCAAAGCATAGTCAGTCAGCAGTGCATCCTTTGCGGCAACCTTCTCTTCAGGAGTGAGATCCTGTTTCTCCATCTCTGAGATCTCTCCGCCTATATCGGGAAGAATAAAGAACTTAGGATCACTTACCCCCTTTGAAATAAGCTCATGGCCAACATCTGTAAGGTCAACTGATTTTTGCTTCTCCTCTATGACAAAGTATAGAGGATCTGTCACTATATGCATCTGTTTGTTGTTATCCTGCATATAGTAGTTCTCAGTCTTCAGAAGCAGTTGCTTTATACCCGGCTCACTAAGATATTTAATAAGCGGGTTGTATCTTGGGAGACCTTTGTGTGCCCTGAGAAGGAGAACTCCTCCCTCCTCTTCGTTCCCCTCTGCTATCTTTTTCTTTGCATCATTGAGAATCTGTGTCACAATAGCACGTTGTGCCGCGTAAAGCTTTTCCACAATAGGTTTGAACTCATTAAACTGCTGGTCATCACCCTTGGGAACCGGTCCGGAGATAATCAATGGCGTTCTGGCATCATCAATCAATACAGAGTCCACCTCATCGACAATTGCGTAGTGGTGTTTCCTTTGAACAAGGTCTTCCTGGTTAATTGCCATATTGTCGCGCAGATAGTCAAAACCGAACTCATTGTTCGTTCCGAATGTGATATCTGCTCTGTAAGCTGCCTTTCTTGAATCAGAATTTGGTTCGTGTTTGTCAATACAATCTACTTTCAGTCCGTGGAATTGATAAAGAGGTCCCATCCACTCAGAGTCACGTTTTGACAGATAGTCGTTGACAGTCACAACGTGAACTCCCTTGCCTGTAAGCGCATTGAGGAAAACAGGGAGTGTAGCCACCAGGGTTTTACCCTCACCGGTAGCCATCTCTGAAATTTTTCCCTGATGCAGGGCAACACCACCGACCAGCTGCACATCGTAATGAACCATATCCCAGACGATCATGTTTCCTCCGGCCATCCAGCTGTTATGCCATACTGCTGTCTCCCCCTCGATTGTGACAAAATCACGTTTTGCAGCGAAATCCTTATCAGCCTCACTTGCAACCACCCTGATCTCACTATTCTCCTTGAAGCGTCTTGCGGTAGATTTCATAATAGCAAAAGCATCCGGCAACACCTCAATCAGAACCTCCTCCAACTTCTCATCTATCCTCTTGGTCAACTTATCAACCTCTGTTGCCAATGACTCCTTCTCTGAAATATCAATTGTAAGATCCTCCAGTCTCTCTCTGATGGATTTTTTTTCTGCCTCGTCCTCAGCTATATATTCTGCTATCCTTCTTTTTATTTTAGCGCTCTCATCCCTGAGTTGATCATGAGTAAGCTTGTCTATTCGCGTATATGCCTCAAGAGTTTTGTCGACATAGGGTTGGATTAGCTTCATATCTCTGTCGGCCTTGGTTCCAAAGAATTTCTTAAGGATGCTGTTTATAACTGCCATTGTCTATATTTTTGATAATTATTTTTCGATGTTAGCTACAAAGATAAGAAAATAGATACAAAAGCTCTAAATTTGCTTCATAATGAATGATTCCAGAGAGATAATACTTAGCGCAGACGGCTCTTCGACACTAAAATTAAAGGATTTCGACGAGTGTTTTCACTCAATAAACGGTGCATTGGCTGAAAGTCTGCATATTTTCTTCAGTTCCGGTCTTGAGTTTTATGCGGGTGAGAGGGATGAAATCTCTGTTTTTGAAATGGGTTTTGGTACCGGGCTGAATGCCTATCTCACACTCCTCTTCGCAAAGCTACATCCCTGGTTAAAAATAAATTACATAACTGTAGAAAAATTTCCACTCAAAGAGTTTGAATATAAGAAGCTAAATTATCCGAAAATGGTAGCCTCTATTCCGGGATATAGCTTCCTCACAGCCACAGAGAATCCCACAGAAGATTTTGTCAAACCTTTCAACACCCTTCACGAACTCCCATGGGGATCTGAACAAAATCTGCTTCCCAATTTTTCGTTTACAAAGTTTCAGGGAGATCTTCTTGACCTGGAATTGAGCAGAGAGTGTGTTGACATAATATATTATGATGCCTTCTCTCCAAATACCCAGCCAGAGTTATGGAGTACAGATGTGTTTAAAAAATTATACGGATGGCTTGTCCCCGCTGGAATTCTTGTAACATACTCATCAAAAGGGATTGTCAAACAAGCATTGAGAGATTCCGGCTTTCTGGTAAAAAGATTGCCCGGACCAGCCGGTAAAAAGCATATAGTCCGGGCAATTCATCCCTAATCTTTTGTATAGAAGTATATATTACTTCGTCAACGATATCCTGAATAATTTCGGCCAGTATTTACCGGTAACATAGATTTGGTCATTCTGCGGATTGTAGGCTATACCGTTAAGAACATCGGTCCTTTGAGTCCGCATACTCCTCGGCAGAAGATTCTTACAGTCAACGATTGCACGCACCACTCCGGTTTTCGGATTTATAATGACAATATAGTCTTCTGTATATACATTTGCCCATATCTCTCCCTTTATGTATTCCAGTTCATTGAGCTGAGTGAGCTCCTTGCCGTTGAGTTTTACCTTAATCCTCCCTTTTTCTACGAAAGTGAGGGGATCCATAAAGTAGAGATTTGAAGATCCATCACTCATAATCAACTGCTTGCCGTCCGTTGTAAGTCCCCATCCCTCAGCAAAGGGGTTGAAGAATTGTTTGACAGGTTTGAGAGTTTTTATGTCATAGACAAATACAACCCGCTCCATCCATGTGAGGATATAGAGATTATTGCCCAGAACAACCGAGCCCTCGGCAAAATATTTATCCGGAAACCTGAAGCTCTGTAAAGCAGTACCTTTTGTGATATCCACTTTTCTGAATGAGGATTGACGGTATTGTCCGGCACTCTCGTAAAGCTGGCCATTATGAAAAAATAGCCCCTGCGTATAAGAGTTTACATCGTGAGGAAAAGATTCAACGGCCTTGCAAATATACCTCTGCGCCTTGATTGACTGTGCAAATGTAGAATTCTGACAACTGATGCCGACAGCAAGTGCAATTGCCAGGATTCTTATAAAAAAGAGAGTATTTATCCTTGTTACAGTCACTTTTTATCTGTTTTATACTTCAAAGCTGCCTTGACGAAAGAGACGAAAACCGGTTGCGGTCTTTCAGGTGTGCTCTTCAACTCAGGATGGAACTGAACCCCTATAAAGAACGGATGTTCCGGAAGTTCCACTATCTCAACCAGACCTGTGTCAGGATTCTTGCCACTCGCGTGCATGCCTCCTTTCTCGAGCGCCTCTATGTAATTGTTGTTTACTTCGTATCTGTGTCTGTGTCTTTCGTATATCTCCTTACATCCATATATTGAAGCTGCAAGAGTACCCTCCTCTAGTGTGCATTTGTACGCTCCGAGACGCATGGTTCCACCCTTAATGGTGAGACTTTTCTGGTCTTCCATGAGATCAATCACAGGATCCTTGGCGTGTTGTTTTATCTCAGTAGTCATTGCATCTTCCAGTCCGAGTATATTTCTTGCATACTCTATAACTGCCATTTGCATGCCAAGACATATTCCAAAAAATGGAACTTTATTCTCTCTGGCATATTTCACAGCTACTATCTTCCCTTCGATACCTCTTTCACCGAAACCGGGAGCCACAAGTATACCATCCATTCCTTTGAGTTTTTCTGCAACATTGGCATCATTCACATATTCACTGTGAACGTAGTGAACTTTGACTTTACACTCATTCTCGGCACCTGCGTGAATAAACGACTCCAATATTGACTTATAGGCATCCTGAAGCTCAACATACTTCCCTACCAGAGCAATATCAACATTGTACTTAGGATTGTGAAGCTTCTCGAGAAACTCTTTCCACTTAACCAGTTCGAGACTCTTTGAAAGATATGATTCCAGCTTGAATTTCCTGAGAACCAGCTCGTCAAGTTTCTCCTTGTACATATTCAAAGGAACCTCATAAATGCTCGGTGCATCTATTGACTCAATAACCGCGTTTGGCCTGACATTGCAGAATAGCGCAACTTTCCTCCTTATCTCGGCAGGTAGTGGGTGCTCTGTCCTGCATATAATAATATCAGGATGAACTCCATTCTGTTGCAGCATCCTTACGGAGTGCTGGGTAGGTTTCGTCTTGAGCTCCTTTGCGGCACTCAGATAAGGGACAAGGGTAAGATGAACGACAAGACAATCCTCGTCAGGCAACTCCCACTGAAGCTGACGTACAGCCTCTATGAATGGAAGAGACTCGATATCACCCACGGTACCGCCCAACTCTGTGATTATAACATCAAAATTGCCTGACTTACCAAGCAGGAGCATTCTGCGTTTAATCTCATCAGTTATGTGAGGGATGATTTGTACAGTCTTACCAAGATAGGCTCCCTGCCTCTCTTTGTCTATCACTGTACGGTAGATTTTTCCTGTAGTTACATTGTTGGCCTTTGAAGTGAAGGTATTAAGGAACCTCTCATAGTGCCCGAGATCCAAATCTGTCTCAGCACCATCTTCGGTTACATAACACTCACCATGTTCATAGGGATTTAAAGTTCCCGGGTCCACGTTGATATAGGGGTCAAACTTTTGAATCGTCACGGCCAAACCTCTTGATTGCAGCAATTTAGCCAATGAAGATGCTATAATACCTTTTCCTAAGGAAGAGGTAACCCCTCCCATAACAAATACATACTTGGTGCTCATAAAATTTAAATACGGATTGTAATACAGGGATACAAAGTTAATCTAAATTTATTCTTTAGCCAATTTATCTCTATTTTTGCCACACTTTCAATAATATTCAATATCTCATGACCATGAAGACTTACAGCGAAGATTATTACGTAAAAAGTTACGAAACTGATATTAACGCCAATCTCAAGCTTTTTGCATTTATGAATTATGCACAGGAGCTTGCAGGCCGCCATGCTGACCTTCTTGGCTTTGGTTATGACAATCTTATCGGTGATAAGGTTGCATGGGTCCTGTCAAGGTTTCATGTAAAATTTGACCGCACACCGAAATGGCGTGAGAATCTAACTCTGAAAACATGGCACAAGGGTGGTGACAGACTTTTCTGGTACAGGGATTTTGAAGCGACAGACAAATCCGGAGAGGTAATAATTAAGGCAACCTCTTCGTGGGTGGTGATCAATATCGAAACAAGAAAAATGCACAGAATTGACTCACTGGGTCATTCCGACTCCATCAATATTCAGGACTCGCTTCCGGAGCATGCTGAAAAAATAGCTTCACCTCACGAAATGGAGCACATTTACACCAAGAAGGTGTCTTTCAGTGATATAGATATAAACAGACACACCAACAACGCCAAATATGTTGAGTGGGCAATGGACGCAATTGACCCTGAGTTTGCCTCAGAGATGAGTGTTACCGACATGTTCCTTAATTTCAATATGGAGAGCAGACTCGGTGACTCAATCGAGATCTTCCGTTCTGTAACTGGCAATACAGTAGTTGTCGAGGGAAAGAAAGAGGGCAGCTCTGTGTTCTCTTTCAAGTTGCTTCTGGCATAAAAAAAAGCTCAACATTATAAATTGAGCTTTCTGGAAGTATAATCTGAATAACTTATCAGCTTCGGTTTGTAATCTGTGTCAAACAGCGGTGATGAGATAAGAAAATCCGCGGTTGAACGATTTGTTGCAGTCGGGACATTATAGAGACTTGAAATCCTCAACAAAGCTTTTACATCAACATCGTGTGGCTGGGGCTGCATAGGATCCCACAGGAAAAACAGAAGGTCTATCTCCCCCTCTGCAATGAGGGCTCCCAATTGCTGATCTCCACCCAGCGGGCCCGATTTCAAAAGTTTTATATCAAGTTTCTGCTCTCCTTTTTTTGTACCCTTGCTCAGAGTCTCCTCAACCATCCTTCCAGTTGTTCCTGTACAAACCAACCTGTGCTTTTTCAGGGTCTCTTTGTTATACTCGACCCACTCCATCAAATCTTTCTTTCTGTTGTCGTGTGCAACTAATGCTATTGTTTTCATTTATTAATATTTAGTAAGCCTGAATGTAACCCATTCATCCAATGGTTCTGCACCCAGACTCTTATAAAACCTTATAGACGGTTCATTCCATTTCAAAACAGACCAGTCAAACCTTTCGCAATCTCTCTCTTTGGCAATCTCAGTCAATTTCATGAGAAGGCTCTTTCCATAGCCTTTTCCCCTATGCTCGGGAAGGACAAAGAGATCCTCCAGATATAGACACGCTTTCCCTTTAAATGTTGAGAAATTGTGAAAGAAAACAGCAAAACCTACAGGTATGCCATCTTCTTCTGCAATCAAAGCTTCTGCCTGTTTCTTGACAAATAGTGATTCATAGAGAATCTCTTCTGTAGCAGTCACTTCATCACGTAACTTTTCATACTCAGCGAGAGCACATATAAATTTGAGAATAACCCCGGTATCATCGGGTTTTGCCTGTCTGATCCGAAAAACCATTGTTGAGATAATTTTTTAAACATTCAAAGTTACAAAATATATCTTCAGTGAGCTTGAACGTAACAAAATCTTATTTTCCGCAATACTGGCTATTACTTCTGTTTGAACATCGAAAGAGATAAAAGAAAAAACGCCAGCAAATGCTGACGTTTTTTAGTAGCGGAGGAAGGACTCGAACCTCCGACCTTCGGGTTATGAGCCCGACGAGCTACCAACTGCTCCACTCCGCGGTATTAGGACTGCAAAGGTAACACAAAATCCGCAAAGTGCAAATCTATTTTTCTGTCAATCCTTTATTTATTTGATAAAAGCCTGTCAACAAGCTCCTCCGAACCGAATGAAATTTGCTCTCCGGTAGTAAGATCCTTGAGGTTGTACTGATTATTCGCAATTTCTTCCCTGCCCGCAATAAGCATAAATCTTATACCTCGCTTCTCAGCATAGTCAAACTGTTTTTTCAGTTTTTGAGATTCGGCATAGACCTCAGCCACAATGCCGCGTGATCGCAATAGTTTCAATAATGGCAACAACAGCTCTACCTCCTCTTCTCCAAAATTTGCAATCAGAACCTTTGTACCCTCAATCACCTCTTTCGGGAACTTGTCAAGCGTAAGCAGTACATCGTAAATCCTGTCGGCACCAAATGAGATTCCCACACCTGAGACTCCCGGGAGACCAAAAATACCTGTAAGATCATCGTATCTGCCGCCTCCGCAAATACTACCCATCTCCACATTATTTGCCTTCACCTCAAAGATTGCACCTGTATAATAATTCAGGCCTCTTGCCAGAGAGAGATCAAGCTCTACAGTCTGTTTCACACCTGTTAATCGAACAAGCTCAAAGACCTTGGCTATCTCCTCTATTCCCTTCATTCCTGTCTCCGAACCCTTCAACAGATCTCTCATCACATCCAGTTTCTGTTCAGTGGTCCCCTTAAGCAATAAAACCGGCTCAATAGTCTCTATAGCCTTTTCATCAATACCTCTCTCCCTAAGCTCGTTCTTAACCTCATCAAGGCCTATCTTATCAATTTTATCAATAGCTACAGTAATATCTGTGAGTTTCTCGGGATAACCTACCACCTCAGAGATACCTGTCAGAATCTTGCGGTTGTTGATCTTGATTGTAACATCAATACCAAGTCTTTCAAAAACATCATCAACAATCTGAACCAGCTCCAACTCGTTGAGCAGAGACTTACTCCCTATAACATCTACGTCACACTGATAAAACTCCCGGTAACGTCCTTTCTGAGGTCTGTCAGCTCTCCATACCGGTTGTATCTGATAGCGCTTGAAAGGGAATGCCAGCTCATTCTGATGCTGAACCACAAATCTGGCAAAGGGTACTGTAAGGTCATACCTGAGCCCCTTCTCGCATACTTTGAGAGAGAGGGAGTTGCTGTTCTCAAGCATCTTTGAATCAACCCCTGCGAATGCCTCACCTGAGTTAAGAATCTTGAAGAGTAACTTATCTCCTTCATCGCCATACTTGCCTAAAAGAGTAGACAAATTCTCCATGGCAGGTGTCTCTATCGGAGAGTAACCATAGAGTCTGAAGACACTCTTTATATTGTTGAATATGTAATCCCTGCGGGACATCTCCACAGGTGAAAAATCTCTCGTTCCTTTTGGAATTGACGGTTTTTGTGCCATTAAAAGCTAGTTTAAAATATCAGGCAAAGATATACAAAAAGTACTACTTCGACTTTATATAGCGGTCAATAGCCTCAGCAGCCTTTCTTCCTGCCCCCATGGCCAGAATTACTGTTGCTGCACCGGTAACTATATCACCACCTGCAAATACACCCTTCTTGGTAGTAACTCCATTATCATCTGCAATCACACATTTCCATCTGTTTGTGTCCAGACCTGGTGTTGTGGATGCTATCAGTGGATTTGGGGATGTTCCCAAAGACATCACAACGACATCTGTTTCAATATCAAATTCCGAATCGGGAATAGGCACAGGAGAACGTCTTCCGCTCTCGTCCGGCTCACCCAGCTCCATTTTTATACATTTCAGACCGGTAACCCAACCCTTTTCATTTCCTAAAACCTCAACAGGATTTGTAAGCATCTTAAAGTCAATCCCCTCCTGTTTAGCATGATGTACCTCCTCTACCCTTGCCGGTAGCTCCTTCTCCGTCCTTCTGTATACTATTGTCACATCTGCTCCGAGTCTGAGAGCCGTTCTTGCAGCATCCATGGCAACATTTCCGCCACCTACAACTGCAACTCTTTTTCCGACATAAATAGGTGTGTCATAATCAGGATCGTAAGCTCTCATCAGGTTGTTTCTCGTAAGGAATTCATTGGCAGAGACTACTCCATTCAGATTCTCACCAGGAATACCCATGAACTTGGGAAGACCCGCACCGGAACCAATAAACACGGCTGAAAATCCCTCCTCCTCAAGCAGGGAATCAACTGTAACTGTGCGACCTACAACAACATTTGTCTCGATCTTGACCCCAAGTGAAAGGACATTCTCAACCTCTGTCCTTACAACCTTCTCTTTAGGAAGCCTGAATTCAGGTATCCCGTACTGAAGCACACCGCCCGGTTCGTGGAGTGCCTCAAAAATAGTAACGTCGTAACCGTTTTTGGCAAGGTCAGCTGCACAAGCCAGGCCTGCGGGACCACTTCCTATTATCGCAACCTTATTGCCATTTGCATCTTTTTTATCTGAGAAGCGTACCCCGTTCTCACGAGCCCAATCAGCGACAAACCTCTCAAGTTTTCCTATTGCTACCGGCTCTCCCTTTACTCCAAGAATACATGAGCCCTCGCATTGCGACTCCTGGGGGCAAACGCGGCCGCAAACTGCAGGAAGTGAACTGTCTTTTGCAATGATAGCAGCAGCCTCAGCAAAATTACCCTGTTCTACTTCGTATATAAATTGAGGTATCTGAATTGATACGGGACATTGCACTATACATGACGGCTTTTTGCAGCCAAGACAACGCGAAGCCTCCATCTGAGCCTCTTCGGCATTGTAACCATAGCAAACCTCTTCAAAGTTTTTTGCTCTTACAGCAGGATCCTGCTCTCTGACAGGAACTCTTGGTATTTTATTTCTCATATCAGTGTAATCCGATTTTACATTTATGGTCTGCTTCAACCTCAATATTCTTGTACATCATCTGTCTTCTCATCGCTTCGTCGAAATCCACCTGATAAGCATCAAACTCAGGTCCGTCAACACAGGCAAATTTAGTCTTTCCTCCGACAGAGACCCTGCACGCACCACACATACCGGTACCGTCCACCATCAATGTGTTAAGGCTGACAATCAGTGGAATATTATATGGTTTTGCAGTTAGGGTGACAAATTTCATCATTATCATCGGGCCGATTGCAACTGCCTGATCATACTTTTTGCCGGAATCCATCAGCTCCTTGAGCATCTCGGTAACAAGCCCCTTCTTGCCATAGCTCCCATCATCCGTACAGATGTAAAGATTATCACATATAGACCTCATCTCGTCCTGAAAAATGAGTAAATCCTTGCTCTTTGCACCTATTATCACATCCACCTTTGCCCCCATTGAGTGAAGAAACTTTACCTGAGGGTAGACTGGTGCAGTACCAAGTCCCCCGGCGATAAAGAGAAACTTCATCTCCGACAGCTCTTTACTGCTTTTATGGATAAATTCAGATGGCTGACCAAGAGGTCCCGCAAAATCGGTAAATGAATCACCTTCATTGAGATGACAAATCTGCCTGCTCGAAGCACCCACTACCTGAGTTACGATTGTAACACTCCCCTTCTCTCTGTCAAAGTCGCATATGGTAAGAGGTATTCTCTCACCCTTGTCATGTGCCCTGACAATCAGAAATTGTCCCGGTTGTGCTGCGTGTGCCATTCTGGGTGCATCCACCTCCATCAGGGTAATGATTGGAGTAAGATCCACTTTCTTGATTATCTTGTACATATATAATGGTTTTTATTTAAGTCTCTCAAATGTGTAACCTAATCTCTTTAATCTCTTTATTATGGCTCCAAGCTGGTCATAAAGCTTGTCAGTCCTTGTATCCTGAACGCCAGGGTGAATCAGGATAATTGCCCCGTTCAGCCCTTTCTCTTTTTCAAAGGTAAAAAGTTTATCCATAAGCTCTTTACTGCTTTTGTAACTTTTCATGTCGGGAGTGGTATAATCTGCAGGGGTGGCAGTTCCCGGAGTATAGTTTATGGTCTTCAGACCTGCCCTTGATGCAGTTTCGACTGACTCCATATTATAGTGCTCGTACGGAGGAAGATACCACAATGCATCTGATGGTTTGATACCGAATTTTGACAACTCCTGATAGTTCCTGTGAAGATCTGCTGTAAGACTGTCCGGTGTCACAAGGGACTCTCTCTTAGCTCCCCATTGTGCGTAAAGCAGATGTCCGTCAGAGTGGCCTCCAACAAAATGGCCCTTCTTCACAATTTTTGAGATAATACCCTTCATGCTCTCCATCCTGAGGAAGTTTCCGGTAAAAAAGAAAGAACCTTTTATCTTGTTTGCATCAAGTGCCTTAAGTATTGTCTCACCTCCCTGGAACATTGAATCAGCAGAAAAAACAAGGTAAATTGTCTTATTATCGGGATTGATCCTCACAATTGCACCATAGGCATCTTTTTCAACATTTGTCTCCTGATTCTCAGACTTTGCATAACTCTTACCCTCTGACTCCATGGCTGCAAAGTAGTATGTAAGACCGGCAGTTCCATCCATTGTAGGCTCATTTGAGGAGTAATCTCCCATATCATCATGGTAGACAGCCTTGCCATTGTTAAAAGGTGCATATTTATCCGGATTTCTCAAGGCACCTCCGGCCCTTTCATGAAACAAATCGTAATAGATAGGTCCATCCACCAATCCACCTATTGTAAGATCTCCATTCACCAGTGTGTACGAAGAGTGAGGTGAGTCAGGATAATCTCCACCTTCAGGATAACCAACAATCATAGAGGTTCCCCATGGGTTGCAACCGAATAACCAGTCTCTCAAAGCCATCTCCATCTCAAGGTAGGTATTGTCATTTGTCACCTTTCTGTAAAGATGTGCCTGTGTTATGGCTGCTGAGACCAGATTATTTGAGCACCACAAGAATGGCACACCATAAATGAAAGGGTCATCTGCGGCTCTCTGTTTCAGACTTTCAAGGCCCGCTTTCATATATGCAATATATTTATCACTAACCTTCTTGTCAGAAGATTGAGCAAGGTAATAATGGCCCAAATTAATAAAAGGATAGAATTGGTAATGTCTTCCTCTACCAAGTTCCATCCATGGAGTTACCGGCTCCAGTTCACCCCAGTAAACAGCCTTTTTAGCCCACTCAGCCTCATTGCTTAAATTGTAGAATGTGGCAGCAGCAAGCTCTATATCATCCACATAGGTGTCCTCTTCGTAAAAATATGGTGAGACTACACACGCTGTCTGTGTATTTCCGGGCTTCTCCTCTGCAAATGCATATGCCTGTTTTGCCTTTTCCATCAGTTTTGCTGAATATTGCGGGTCAGAATCTTTAAAGATTTCGGCACCCAGAGCAAAGCATGAGGCAAACTTTCCTGCAACAGAAGATACTCCGGTTGTACGGTTAATCCACTTTCTAAGTCCTGTAGGTTCTCCGGTTACATAATAGACAGGTCTCCCCTTACCGGGGCCCCAGCCGTAATCGACCTTATCATTCTGAGGGAGCCTGAATCCTGCATGATCCCTGTCATCGGCAATCTGATTAAACATAACTTTGTCCTCAGGATTCATTCTGTCCATCCAATCCATTCCCCACTTGATCTCGTCAAGGATATCGGGTATACCGTTGGAACCTTTGCGTCCTCTGGCATCGTACTGATCTTTGAACACCGATTTATCTTTCTCTTGCTGCCATGCAAACATCATATGGTAGAGAGCTGTGCCGGAAGTTGTCTGATATTGCAGGTAGTCGGTGGCATCATGCCAGCCGCCCCGTACATCAATCTTTTCGCCGTTTCGTGTCGGATGGTTGACAATGTAGCCGTCATCTGCATGGCAGATCTCACCGGTATAGGGATTGTCATAACACCTCTGCTGTCTCATATAGACCAACATCAAATCTGAAAGTCCGCTATAGGCATCCGCTGATATTCTGAAATTCGGGGATTTTACTCCGTTTGAGATAATATAATACCCCCCGCAGGTTTTTATTGATGAAAAATCCATCCTGTAGGCACTTTTCATACCCCAAACCTTTGCATTGACCATTTTGCCATTACCTTTGAAAACAGATTTCAAAGTCAGGGCATCAAAAACTTCAAATTGATCCGATGTCAGGCTCTCCTGCGAAATAAATACGGCTACCTTGATATCCTGAGGCAGATAGCCTGCCTGATTAATCCTTATCCATGACTGCGCATTGCAATCAATAGCCATAAATGATAAAAATAACAGGAGAGAGGTGAATAGTAGTTTTTTCATAAATCTAATATGAGTATGATGTTATCTTAAATGGTTTTTCCTCATTGCTCAAAAGTACGTGATATACATGATCTTTCAAGACAGCTCTGTAATCGTACTCTTTGCCGTCGATCAAAATCTTGTTGGAGATAAGTCTTACCCCATGACTGTAATCCACATAGGTCGCAAGATGTTTGCCATGTACCGGCTGTATCGAAGTGCCGTCCAATCTGTGCCATCCGTAGATCGTAACATTGTGACTCCTCCTAAGTGAGTCCTCCAAAGCTGTAGTAATTACAATATCTTTCTTGCTTCCGGCTATAAAAACTCCGGGATTGCACCCGGATGCCTTGATTTGTGCAAATATAACTCTTGAATGGTCATATAATATATCCGGAGTCTCATTTCTGTCTCCCCTGGGAATAAAATTGAATGGTTCAACCTTGAGCTTTGAGTGAGTGTAGATGATATCTACAAGCTTTGGAGTAGGTAATGAGCAATTCAGGGAATCGGCAATTTTCTGCGCTGCTGCGGGGCTCATAGGAATTATGAAAGATGATTTGTCCTGTCCTATGGTAATGTAGTCAGGCTTGGCAAAAATCGTCACTTTGTGATTATCGCCACGAGCATCTGTGCCTTTAAACCTGATCTCTACAAAACCTCTCATATATTCAGGAATATTACCTGAAAGCACTTCCCGTACAATAAGCTCCTCCCTCTGTTGAAAAGGGAGAATACGCATCTGCTCATAAAAAGGAGAATCACCTTTATTCACCTGCGAACAGAGTGAATTAAAGGTGATTACCATTAAAAAAATCAGAGAGGTCAGACCTTTCATTATAAGCTATTTTTTACCCTC
>JAQVBQ010000088.1 GCA_028690215.1 Bacteroidales bacterium
CAGGCAAGGACGCACTGACATTGATAACCGCTCCGGCTAAAGAGAAGGGACAATCGTTCCTCAAAAGCGGAAATAATCTCTGGAGTTGGAATCCGACAATCCAGCGATTGATAAAACTTCCTCCATCGATGATGTCACAGGGGTGGATGGGTTCAGACTATACAAATGATGATATTTTGAAAGAGACCTCGCTGATAAAGGATTATAATCCAAAGATTATCGGAAGAGAGGTGATAAACGGATTAAAATGCTATAAAATTGAGCTTCTTCCTCTTGAGAGTGCAGATGTTGTCTGGGGAAAAATAATTATCTGGATATCTGAGGATGAGTATTTTGAACTTAAAAGTGAGTTCTATGATGAAGAGAATTATCTTGTAAAATCTCATATTGCCTCTCAGATTAAAACATTCGAAGACCGCAGACTGCCTTCTGTAATTGAGATTATCCCCGCAGACGAACCAGGCAACAAGACAGTTGTGACATTACTCTCCATGAAATTCAACATAACCTTTCCTCCTGACTTTTTCTCGCAGCAGAATATGAAGCGCATAAAATAGATGAAAGAGATAATAAAAATAGCCTGGAGAAATCTTTGGCGAAATAAGAGACGGACAATAATAACCGCCTCCTCTATCTTTTTCTCTATTTTTTTCGCCATTCTAATGAGATCTTTTCAGCTCGGAACATACGACCACATGATCAGACAGAGCATTGAGTCATATTCGGGCTATCTTCAGGTTCAAAATATAGAATTCAAAGAGGATCCTACTCTTGATAATACAATAGACATAACACCAGAGGAGCTTTCTGCTATCAAATCCGATCCAAATGTCAAAGTGGCCGTTCCGAGAATTGAGACCTTCTCTCTGGCCTCTACCGGGACTCTTTCAAAAGGTGTTATGGTGGCTGCCATATCTCCGGCTATCGAGAAAAGTATGACAAATCCGGAACACAATCTTGTGCATTATATATTTTCCGAAAAAGCGATTGACAGTCTCAGGAAGAATAAGGAGATACCCGAAGAGATATTAGCCAGAGTCTCTAAGCTTAAAGATCAACCATTTACAAAAAGAGAGTTTCTGGCAGATGAACTTAAGCTAAAAGATGATGATTCATTGTTTATCAGGATTATATCGTCTGTTTGTTCAATTAAAGCTAATTATCTAAACGAAAATGATTCCGGACTGCTTGTTTCATATCGATTATCACAATATCTGAAAGTAGATGTTGGTGACTCTATTGTCCTTATGGGCCAGGGGTATCAGGGCATGAGTGCTGCGGGAGTTTTCCCTGTCAGGGGGATAATAAAAGTCCCTTCGCCGGACCTTGACAATAAGTTGATTTATATGACTCTCTCTAATGCTGAAGAGTACCTCTCCGCCTATGGAAAGTTAACATCTATCGCCATAAATCTCAAAGATACCGATGAGATGATATCCACACAAGAGCGGATATCTGCCATTTTTGGCAATGAGAGCGGAATAGTAGTCAAGAATTGGGAAGAGATTTCTCCCGTTCTTAAACAGCAGATCGAAGGTGACAGCAATGGCGGTATTCTTTTCATAATTATACTTTATGTAATCATATTCTTCGGAATTTTCGGAACTGTCCAGATGATGATATCCGAGAGGAAGAGAGAGTTCGGAGTTATGATATCGTTGGGAATGAAAAAAGGGAAATTGTCTCTGATAATAATCGCAGAGATGCTCTTTCTGGGAAGCCTTGGAATATTTTCCGGAATGGTTGCCTCAATTCCTTTCATAATATATGGTCATATTTATCCTATAAAAATTACCGGTGAGTTGGCAAAAATGTACACAGATATGGGATTTGACCCGGTTATGCCGATGTTGCTCTTCGAAAGCTACTTCTTTATCCAAGCAGCAGTAGTCTTTCTGATGGTTTTGGCGGCTACCATATTACCAGTAAGAAGCATTCTCAAAATCAATATAATAAAAGCTCTTCATGGATAGAATATTGTCAGTTTCATGGAAGAACGTCTGGCGTAACAAAAAAAGAAGCCTGATTGTCATTGCGGCCGTAATGCTTGGAACTGCTGCCGGAGTCTTCACTTCAGGTCTAATGAACGGCTGGGTTGATCAAAGAGTCCGGTCTGCAATCAATATTGAACAATCTCATATAAAATTGTTTAATCCGGAGTTTCTTAAAAATGAAGAGTTGGGAAACTATATAAAGGGAGTTACTCCGGTGGAGAATTACCTTAAGGCTAACAACAAAATAAAGGGATACAGCAAGAGAATAAAAATTATGTCCATGGCCGCCACCTCAAGGGGCAACACTGCACTGATGCTCCTGGGTGTAAATCCGGATGACGAGAAAGTTATTTCAGAATTATACAAATATATTGTACCGGATGGGGGAGAATATCTTGAAAATGGGAAATCGGGCGGGATAGTGATAAGTGACAAAACCGCTGAAGTGCTCCGTGTAAAGAACAAAGATACAGGAAAATACAAACTCCGGTCAAAGATAGTACTAACATTTACAGGCAAAGAGGGTGAGATGATAAGTCAAAGTTACCGGGTCTGTGGCATATACAAGACAAGCAATACGGCATTTGACCAGATGTACGCCTTCGTTCTTGACAAAGAACTCCGCTCAGCCATTCCTCTCACCGGAAATGAGATACACGAAATTGCCGTGATGTTGAATGACAGAGATGACTTGATTTCAGTTCAGAACGATATCAATAAAAGATTTCCACAGATATCTGCCCTGAACTGGATGGAGTTGGCTCCCGATGCCGGAATGATGTCTGAATATATGTATTTCTACTATATGATTATCATGGGATTCATCCTCTTCGCACTGGCTTTCGGGATCATAAACACCATGCTTATGGCAATTCTAGAAAGAGGTAAAGAGATAGGAATGCTAATGGCTATAGGAATGAATAAATCGAAGGTTTTCAAAATGATAATGCTGGAGACCATCTTCCTTACAACGGTGGGGGCTGTGGCCGGAATGGCTGTCGGCTGGCTGTTGATTTACATAACCGGAAAAACCGGAATTGATTTCTCTTCGATTGAAGAGGGGTTCGAGGCACTTGGGTGGTCTTCTGTCGTTTACCCTTATATTCCGACCGGCTTTTTCTTTGGAGTTACGTTAATGGTAGTCTTTACAGGAATTGCTGCATCAATAATGCCTGCAAGAAAGGCCCTTAAAATGAACCCCGTGGAAGCTCTAAGAACTGATAATTGATTGAATATATGAGCGTAATTGAAATAAAAGATCTGGTTAAAATCTATGATGGTTCGGCTGTTGAGGTCACAGCCATAGATCATGTTAACCTCAACATCAAGGCCGGAGAATTCACAGCTATAGTCGGACCTTCCGGCTCCGGCAAGACTACATTGCTCAACATGATTGGTGGGCTTGACAGCCCCACATCAGGAAGCATTACCATTGACGGCGTGGATATAACCCGCCTGAAGTCAAAACAGTTGACAGACTTCAGACTCAACAATATTGGCTTTGTCTTTCAGTCATACAACCTGATCCCGGTACTCTCTGCCGCAGAAAACACCTCTTTCGTCATGGAGCTTCAGAAAAAGGAAAAAAGTTACATAAAAGAGAGGACACAATCGATACTCACAGATGTAGGTCTCAAAGCAAAGATTAACAGCCGTCCTAATCAGATGTCCGGAGGGGAACAGCAACGCGTGGCTGTTGCCAGGGCAATGGCATCCGGTCCCAAATTTATAATCGCCGATGAGCCGACTGCCAACCTTGACACAAAAAATACAGAAAAGCTGCTCGAAATGATGGAGGAGATGAACGAAAAAAGAGGCATTACCTTTATCTTCTCAACACATGACCAGAGAGTTATTAGCAAAGCACACAGGATAATCGTCCTTGAGGACGGAAGAATTATAAGAGACGAACAAAAGCAATGAGAAAACAACTCCTTCTCATATCATTGTTTTTTCTGACATTCCCTGTTTTTGCGCAAAGAGTATCGATGACAGGATATGTGAAGGATATGCAGGGAGTCTATTATCTTGAAAAATCCATTCCGCTGCCCGGCGGGGAATCACTTCAGTGGACCACATATAATCAGGTGCATAACAGGTTGAATATTGACTGGGAATTGGCCGAGTCTTTTCATGTCAATATTGGTTTGCGTAACAGGATCCTTTTTGGAAAGATGTTGGGCAGCATTCCGCAATACACTGACATGTTTGAAAATGATAATGGTTTTCTTGATCTAAGTGTGAACATATTAGAGGGGAATAAATGGTTTTTAAACAGCTCTCTGGACAGGCTGTACATTGACTACACCTTTGGAAAATTTCAGATAAAAGTAGGAAGGCAGCGGATTAACTGGGGCATTGACCTTATATGGAATCCAAACGATCTGTTCAACGCATTTTCATATATAGACTTTGATTATCCGGAGCGCTCCGGCAGCGATGCAATACTCTTTACATGGTACACCTCAGAAAACTCATCCCTGGATATTGCATGCAAGATTGACAACAACAAGGAGAGCACCATTGCTGCCAGATATCTCTTCAACATCAAGGATTACGACATCCAGTTCATTGCCGGTAAATGTCAGAAAGATATAGTTGCAGGAATGGGTTGGTCCGGTAATATCGGCCCCATATCCTTCAGAGGAGAGGGAACAATTTTTACTCCATACAATAGTAACAAAGACACCACCGGCACCTCGACAGCAATTACATTTTCATTTGACTATACTACAAAAAGCTCTCTATATCTCCAGGCTGCCTTTTTGTTTAACAGCAGTGGCACAAAGAAGCAAGCCACAGGAATATCACTGCTGGATCCGGACCGGAATCTTGATGCAAAGCATCTCTCTTTGGGCAAGTACGAAATTTTTGGACAGATAAGCTATCCTGTCAATCCTGTCCTGACCCTGGGTGTTTCCGGAATATATAATCCATCCGACAACTCATGCTATATAGGTCCTTCACTTGCTTTATCCCTTGGGAAGAACTTCGACTTGATGGTCAACAGCCAGTTATTGCTTGGGGGAGAGGGAAGCGAGTATGGAACATACGGAAAAACATTTGCCGGATTCGGGAGCATAAAGTGGAGTTTCTAGAAGTGTAAATATTTTCTATATTTGTAGAAGTAAACACATGTCACCTACGATGAACTTTGTTTTACGCACAACTCTCATTTTCATCCTATTGTTCTTTCTGAACAATAGTGTCTCTTCCGCTCAGGAAATTAAGGATAACAGCATAACCGCAGAAGGGGGTGTAGATTTTCTCAGCAACTACATATGGCGCGGGCAGGATTTTATGCACAAAGGAACAATCCAGCCTTACATTTCAACTTCGTGGAAGAATTTCACATTAGGAATGTGGAGTGCGTTCAGAATAAAAGGAGATGGCACAGATGAAGTTGATCTCTATCTATCCAAGAGTGTCGGTCCGGTAACTCTAACAATATATGACTACTGGTCATACAGCAAGAGCTTGCCTTCAAAATATTTCGATTTCAACCCCAATTCTACATCGCATATTCTCGAAGCTCAAGTTCTGATTTCCGGGGGTGAGAAAATTCCCTTAAACCTATTGGGCAGTTATATGTTTTACGGGGACGACCCATCCAGAAGTGTCTATCTGGAACTTCAGTATGTACGACCGATAAAAGAGGCAGAGCTTACCCTCTCAGTCGGATATCAGGTAAAGGGGAAATATTATGGAGAAAAAGCCTCCTTTGTAAATACAGGCATTGGGTTCAAACAGCCAATCAGACTTTTCGACAAAATAGCAACCAATGTGATATCAAATCTCACTTACAACCCCTTGGCGGATAAAGTATATTTTACAATAGGCTTTGGTTTTAATAGTTTATGACAATACTATGGCAATAACAAATAATCTCCAAAAACGTCTCTTTGCATTGATTTTTGTTACAGGAATCTTCTTTATTATTGTCTTTCTGATTCTGGCGCTTTTGGAAAACAGGGCTTCCAGAATATTGTCAGACTCCGCTCAGACTCAACTTGATATAGAGAGTGACGGATTTTTAAAAATGAGTACTACCCTCATTGATCAAGTTGCCTGGGATTACTCTTATTGGGATGATTTGGTAGAATCCATCGAGAAAAATGACACCAAGTGGTACGAAGAGAATATTACTACAATCATAACCTCATTCCACCTTGACTATA
>JAQVBQ010000089.1 GCA_028690215.1 Bacteroidales bacterium
ACCGGCGGGTATAAAGCTTACCGTAACTATGTGCTAAGTACTTTTGAGCAACCTTATAAGATTATACTTCTTGGAGGGTTTACAGGTTCCGGTAAAACTGAAATTCTCGTTAAACTGCAGGATTCGGGAGAACAGGTTATAGATCTGGAAGGGATTGCCAACCACAAAGGGTCAGCCTTCGGGTCTCTGGGCCAGAATATTCAGCCCTCAACCGAGCAATTTGAAAATATTTTATCAGGGATTCTGCACAAAATGGATCCTGAAAGGGTTATATGGGTGGAGGATGAGAGCAGAAACGTAGGGAAGATTCCTATCCCTCAGGGATTCTGGAATCAGATGAGAAAATCCTCTCTTATCAGGATTGACACATCTTATGAGGTAAGGCTGGAGAGATTGATGAGAGATTACGCCTGCTTTGACACTGAGGAGCTGGCACCGGTAATCAAAAAAATAGAGAAAAGACTCGGATATGACAGATGTAAGAGAGCAGTTGAGGCATGTAATAACGGTGACCTTGAAACAGCAGCAAGAATATGCCTTGACTATTACGACTCCTGCTATTCTGACCAGCTGAGGGAGAGGTTTGGGGAAGGTCCTTCTGCGACACCGTCACTCTCCGTAGAGACACTTGATGTCTCGACTATAATAGACAAATTGAAAAAAATATACTATGAGCACTCGTGACATAAACAGCAAGATAGCGGTTGTCATTGACAAGAATGGTATGGGAACGGCTCCAATGGAACTGGCGCATACTTTGATCAAGAACTATCTGACCATCATTAACAGCGAAGAGAGAATCCCTTCCTACATCTGCTTTTACGGGGATGGCGTCAAGCTGGCGTGTGAAGGGTCACATGTGCTTGAGGAGCTTAAAGCTATCGAGGAGAAAGGGTGCAAGCTTGTCATTTGCAAAACCTGCCTTTTATTTAATAATCTTCTTGAAAGCATAAAAGTAGGGACTGTTGGAACAATGCTTGACATTATTGACATCCAGCACAACAGCACAAAGATCATAACATTATGAGTACCCCGGATCAATCAGAAAAGATACGCCTGACGCAGTTCAGCCCCGGTGCGGGTTGCGGTTGCAAGATCGCCCCTAAGGTGCTGGAGGAGATTCTTCAGAACAGCAAGTCCGGCATCACATTCGATAGGCTTCTTGTGGGGAATGACAGCAAGGACGATGCTGCAGTTTTTGACATAGGTGGCGGCCGCTCTGTTATCTCAACCACAGATTTTTTCACCCCTATAGTGGATGACCCGTTCAACTTCGGGAAAATCTCTGCTACAAATGCAATCTCAGATATTTATGCAATGGGGGGAGAGCCTTTGATGGCAATAGCAATCCTGGGATGGCCTCTTGAGAAGCTTCCTGCATCAGTTGCAGGAGAGGTGATCTCCGGAGCCCGCACTGTATGTGAATCTGCAGGCATACCTCTTGCCGGCGGCCACAGCATAAGCTGCGCGGACCCGATATTCGGTCTTGCCGTTACAGGAATCATAGAGACATCAAAGGTAAAACGCAATGACAGAGGGGCCGCCGGCTCGGTACTATTCCTCACCAAACCTTTGGGAATCGGTCTGGTAAGCAGTGCCGAAAAATTCAACGTTGTAAGGGAGGCGGACAGGATTGCCGCGCTTGATCTCATGACAACACTTAATGTGGCAGGAAAGAGTCTTGCAGATATAGAGGGTGTGGTTGCCATGACCGATGTCACCGGTTTCGGACTGCTCGGCCATGCAATTGAGATGGCCGAAGGAAGCGGGCTGAAGGCAGTGATAGATTACAATCTTATACCAAAAATAGAGGGCGTGGATTATTATATTGAACAAGAGTGCATGCCCGGAGGAACATACAGAAACTTTGCCAGTTACGGAGAGAAGGTCTCTCCTATTCCTGAGAAGGTAAAGGCATTGCTCTGCGACCCTCAGACCAGCGGTGGGCTGTTAGTGGCCGTAAGGCCTGAAGCCGTAGCTGAAGTAGAAGCTCTCTCTGCTGAAAAGGGTTTTCCTCTTTTCAGAATAGGAACTCTTGAAGTTAAAAACAGAGAATATTTTGCTGAAATCATCAACACCTGAATAATATGAAAAAATTTATTTTAACCAGCCTGATCGTAGCTCTTGCAGCAGTTATGCAGGCACAGACAATTAAGACCGGTGCCGAGTCTCTGGATGAGTACCTTCCTCTGCTTAAGGGCAAGAGGGTTGCTGTTCTCTCCAATCAGACCGGAATTATCGGAAACACCCATATTGTCGACTCTCTGGTTTCCCTTAAGGTAAACATAGTTGCCATTTTTTCCCCTGAACACGGTTTCCGCGGAGATGCCGATGCAGGTGAACATGTATCAAGTTCCGTGGACAAGAAGACAGGAATACCAATCAGGTCGCTCTATGACGGAGGCATAGGAAAAGCTTCCGCTGAATATATGAAGGATATTGATGTACTGGTATTTGACCTGCAGGATGTGGGAGTCAGGTTCTACACCTATGTGACCACAATGACCCGCATGATGGAGGCATGTGCCGAAACCGGGAAAAAGATGATAATCCTTGACCGTCCGAACCCAATAGGATTTTATGTTGACGGCCCTATACTCGACATGAAGTACAAGTCAGGTGTTGGCTGGTTGCCTATTCCTACCGTTCACGGTATGACATTCGGTGAGCTTGCAGGCATGATCAATGGCGAGAAATGGCTGGCTAACGGAATCCAGTGTGATGTGACTGTCATCAAGTGTAAGAATTACACTCATGCTTCAATGTACACTCTTCCGGTGAAACCTTCACCAAACCTCCCGGATATGCGTTCAATCTATCTCTACCCTTCTACTTGTTATTTCGAGGCTACTCCTGTAAGCCTTGGAAGAGGTACAGACCATCCTTTCCAGATGTACGGCCATCCAAACATGAAGGGGTATGATTATAAGTTCACTCCAAGGAGCATTCCGGGTGCCAAGACTCCTCCTCAGCTAAACAGAGAGTGCTATGGTGTGGATCTTACAAAAGAACCTTCAATTGAAGAGATAAACAAGAAGGGTATCAATCTGGAATATGTGATAGATGCCTACAGGAATCTTAATCTTGACGATTTCTTCTTCCGCTCGTTCTTTGAACTTCTGACCGGTCGTGATTATATCAGGAAAATGATTAAGGCCGGCAAATCTGCCGATGAGATAAAGGCTATGTGGGCTGACGATGTTGCCAAGTTCAAGGTGCAGCGCAAACCTTATCTGCTTTATCCTGACAATCAGTAATTAAAATAAATCTCTAATTAGAAAGAGATCTCGCGGCTATCGTCAGGAAGAACTTTAATGTAAACCCTAAGAGTCTCCTCAGGAAGAAGTTTCTCGATTTTCTCAGGCCACTCAATCAGACATAGCCATCCACTATCAACAAACTCGTCGAAGCCTATATCATAGGCTTCGACGAGTTTGTCTATTCTATAGAAGTCAAAGTGGTAAACGGGCTCACCCTCCTTTGTCCTGTATTCGTTTATGATTGTAAATGTCGGGCTGTTGACACTGTCAGGAACACCCAGTACTTTGCATATAGCTTTGGTAAAAGTGGTCTTTCCTGCACCCATCGCTCCGTAAAAAGCGATCACTGTATTGTTTTCCCTTAGCTTAAGGAACTCCTTGGCAGCCCTCTCTATATCATTTAGGCCATGTATCAGTATTCTGTTTTCCATGGCCCAAAGATATAAAATCTCCTTATTATAGAAAATCCTTTCAGATTTTAGTTTCTCCTACTTGGCAACGCCCAGAATTTGTTGGGATTGTTTGTCTTATATGTGATATATTGCAGTCCTGTCTTCTCGTTTTTTTCAACAACTTTCTGTGGCACCTGATCAATACCATCCAGAGGTAGAAGCTCGACATACTCTACCACCTTACCAGGCTTATTTGTCTCCATATTATAGCAGCTCACTGCCGGTGAAGACATCCTGTAGAGATTCTTTGCCATGTATGTGTAGACATAATATTCCGGATTAACCTTCTCTCCGTTCCAGTTTACTCCCTCATAAACAATGATAGGCTTATTCTTTACAAGGTTCTCCCTGACTTCAGCTATGCCGAGGATAACCCCGCCTTGACCCATAAGATACACATCGAATGTAGGGTCAATCCAGATCCATTTGTTTAGATCCTTGCTGTAAACAGAGTTAATGACGTGGCAATCGTCAAATTTTGTCTCTTTTGGCATACATGTCACGATTCTTGACGGGATTCCCATTGCAAGGTAACACTCGTTGAGAATTGTTGCCATCATCCTGCAGTTCACGCCTCTACCCTGACTCTTGCATATATTGATAAGATCAATAGCATTCCTGGACTCCGGGTTTGTACTGTTACCGTCATGTTTTACTACATTGTGCGCCCAGTGAAGAAGGTTGAATATTTTTGACAACTCCCTTCCGTTTCCTGCGATTGAATCCAAATTGAGCTCTTTTCTAAGCCTTACAAGATCAGGATCATTCTGGGTACCGTAACAGAATGCAGGAATCTCTCTCTTGTCTGATCTCTTGTACTCCTTTGCCGCCTTTAACTTGTCAAGGTAAGATGGCACATATTCAACTCTTGTCATAGCGGAATCCTTTCCGTTGACAACTATCACGAAATCATAATTGCCGACTTTCGGATCCACCTTGAAAGAGATCGAGTCTATGTCTGTATAGAATGTAACTCTCTTCGCCGAACTTTTATAAATGTCCAGCTTCTCCTCAGGGACAATTTTCCAGGCTCTCTTTCTGAGCATACCATCATCCTTAATATCCACAACAAATGAATTTGATCTGACCACCGGAAGTTTCTCTTTAGAAAATCCTGACTGTACCATAAGAACCAGCATTAGCAAAATAAAAGACATACGTTTCATAACCTAAAATTTTAAATTTTTAAACTTCACATATTAGACGCACAACTCTTCGAAATATTGCAATTAGTGGCACTGATTTTTCTATTTTATTGATTTTCTGAAATATAAAAAATCAGTTTTATATTTCATGGCATGATTTTAGATTAATGATAGAAAATCACCATAAAATCAAGATTATGAAGAGTCTAAGAAAGGAGAACCTAAACTTGCGGCTATTTATGTCCCTGCTTTTAACACCGCTTTTCCTCTGTCTCTCTCTCACCGTCAGCCACTCTCAAGAAAAACGGGAGCTGAAGGCTGCTGTAGTGGAACATAAGATCAATGATCCCAAAAGTGCTATTAAGATAATCTCTTCCAAATTCAGCAAACAATACTCTAAACAACACGAAATTTCCAAAATGGAAACATATCGAGCTGTCAAGGCAAATGGTAAATTTATCGATCTCAAGGCCGGAAAAGGATTCTTTCTCACAAGAAAATTTGATCCGAAGAGTAAGCAAGGGAGGGACTTTACATTCTTTAATATAGATCAATACTCGTCACAATCATACACTTCAGATGGACATGAAATTTTAGAGCCGGAAAATATACATGCAAAATATCCTTTAGGCTACAATAACTATATGATGCAGGACATAGGTTTTGTAATCAGACATTTAATTTATTTCTCTCCATTAAATAACCAGTATTACAAACATTTTGATTACTCGTTCTCGAAGGAATCCGGAGTTATACACTTCAAATCAATTGAGAGTAAAATTCCAAAACAATGTAAGCTGAGATGTGAGGGAGATTTGTTCTACGATCTTGAGACGATGGCTGTAAAGCGAATGATCTTCACAACATTTGACTCATTTCTTTCGGTTCAGAATCCTCAAAAGGTAAATTTTGCCCACTCAAATTATGCCATTACAGATTTTGGTTATGGTAACAGCCCCTATCTAAAATCTATATTTTATGTGAGAAAATGGGACAGGGAAGCAGCCGAAAAGGTTAGAATTTTATTTTCTCCTACCCGAAGGAATCCTCAGAAAAACAATCTTGAAGAGTACTATTTTGCAAATTTCGAAGCTCCAGTTTTTTACATGAATAACAACATGCAAGTCCTCGACCATCGGACATATCAGCGCAGACAGGATGTAGACACAGTTTTCAACAGGTTGTCCATGTATTTCATGAGACATGAATTATCACCATATACCCCGGCATTGTGGAATAAAATCTCATCTTCAAAAG
>JAQVBQ010000090.1 GCA_028690215.1 Bacteroidales bacterium
GATTGATAAAACTTCCTCCATCTATGATGTCACAGGGGTGGATGGGTTCTGACTATACAAATGATGATATTTTAAAAGAGACATCTCTGATTAAGGATTACAATCCAAAGATTATCGGAAAGGAGGAGATAAACGGATTGAAGTGTTATAAAATTGAGCTTCTTCCTCTTGAAAGTGCAGATGTTGTCTGGGGAAAAATCATTATATGGATATCCGAGGAAGAGTATTTTGAACTTAAAAGTGAGTTCTACGATGAAGAGAATTATCTTGTAAAATCTCATATTGCCTCTCAGATTAAAACATTTGAAGATCGCAGGCTACCATCTGTAATTGAGATAATACCGGCAGACGAACCCGGGAACAAGACTGTTGTGACAGTACTCTCCATGAAATTCAACATAACCTTTCCACCTGGCTTTTTCTCGCAACAGAACATGAAGCGGATAAAATAGATGAAAGAGATAATAAAAATAGCCTGGAGAAATCTGTGGCGAAACAGGAGACGGACAATAATAACCGCCTCATCTATCTTTTTCTCGATTTTTTTCGCCATTCTAATGAGATCATTCCAACTTGGGACATATGACCATATGATCAGGCAGAGTATAGAGTCTTATTCCGGCTATCTACAGGTTCAAAATACAGAATTCAAGGAGGATCCCACTCTCGATAATACAGTTGACATAACTCCCGAAGAGCTTTCCGCTATCAAATCTGATCCCAATGTCAAAGTTGCCGTTCCGAGAATTGAGACATTCTCACTGGCTTCAACCGGAACTCTTTCAAAAGGTGTCATGGTGGCAGCCATATCTCCGGAAGTCGAAAAAAGCATGACTAACCCGGAACATAACCTCGTACACTATATATTCTCCGAAAAAGCAATTGACACTCTCAGGAAGAATAAGGAGATACCTAAAGAAATAACAGACAGAGTCTCTAAGCTTAAAGACCAGCCATTTACAAACAAAAATTTTATGGCAGAAGAACTGGAGCTAAATGATGATGACTCATTATTAATCAACATTATATCATCTATATGTTCAATTAAAGCTGATTATTTAAGCGAAAACGATTCCGGACTGCTTGTTTCATATCGTCTGTCCCAATATCTGAAAGTCAGTGTGGGTGATTCCATTGTCCTGATGGGCCAGGGGTATCAGGGTATGAGTGCTGCCGGGATTTTCCCTGTAAGGGGAATAATAAAAGTCCCCTCACCGGACCTGGACAATAAATTGATTTATATGACCCTTTCTAATGCGGAAGATT
Source organism: Bacteroidales bacterium (assembly GCA_028690215.1). Taxonomy (GTDB): domain Bacteria; phylum Bacteroidota; class Bacteroidia; order Bacteroidales; family UBA932; genus Bact-08. The sequence goes on from JAQVBQ010000090.1 coordinate 1,267, forward strand.
ACCTCTCTGCCTATGGAAAGCTAACATCAATCGCCATAAACCTTAAAAATACCGATGAGATGATAGCCACTCAGGAGAGAATATCTGCCATATTCGACAATCAAAGCGAAATAGTGGTAAAGAATTGGGAGGAGATATCTCCGGTACTTAAACAGCAGATTGAAGGCGACAGCAATGGGGGCATTCTTTTCATTGTCATACTTTATGTCATAATATTCTTCGGCATTTTCGGGACTGTCCAGATGATGATATCGGAAAGAAAAAGAGAATTCGGAGTTATGATATCGCTTGGTATGAAAAAAGGGAGACTGGCTCTGATAATAATCATGGAGATGATCTTTCTGGGAAGTCTTGGAATATTTTCCGGAATGGTTGCCTCAATCCCTTTCATAGTATATGGTCATATCCACCCAATCCGAATTACCGGAGAGCTGGCAAAAATGTACATAGATATGGGCTTTGACCCGGTGATGCCTATGTTGCTCTTCGAAAGCTACTTCTTCATCCAAGCACTAGTAGTCTTTCTGATGGTCTTGGCTGCTACCGTGTTACCTGTAAGAAGCATTCTCAAAATCAATATAATAAAAGCTCTTCATGGATAGAATATTGTCAGTTTCATGGAAGAATGTCTGGCGGAACAAAAAAAGAAGCCTGATTGTCATTTCAGCCGTTATGCTGGGAACTGCCGCCGGTGTCTTCACTTCGGGGCTTATGAACGGCTGGGTTGATCAAAGAATACAATCTGCAATCGACATTGAACAGTCTCATATAAAATTGTTTAATCCGGAGTTTCTGAAGAATGAGGAGTTGATGAACTATATAAATCCGGTCACTCCGGTAGAAAACTTCCTTAGAGCCAACAACAAAATAAAGGGGTACAGCAAGAGAATCAAGATTATGTCCATGGCCGCCACTTCAAGGGGCAATACCGCGCTCATGCTTCAAGGTGTGAATCCTGATGATGAGAAGGTTATTTCAGAATTATATAAACATATTGTACCGGGTAGCGGTGAATATCTTGAAAATGGAAAATCGGGCGGAATACTGATAAGTGACAAAACCGCTGAAGTGCTCCGGATAAAGAACAAAGAGACCGGGAAATACAAGCTCCGTTCAAAGATAGTACTCACATTCACAGGGAAAGAGGGTGAGATGATAAGTCAAAGCTACCGTGTCTGCGGCATATACAAGACAAGCAATACCGCATTTGACCAAATGAATGCATACGTTCTTGACAGAGAACTCCGTTCCGCCATCCCTCTAACCGAAAACGAGATACACGAAATTGCCGTGATATTGAATGATAACGATGATTTAATTTCAGTTCAGGATGATATAAATAAAAGATTCCCCCAGATATATGCCCTGAACTGGATGGAATTGGCTCCGGATGCCGGCATGATGTCAGAATATATGTACATCTATTATGTGATTATTATGGGATTCATTCTCTTTGCCCTGGCTTTCGGGATCATAAACACCATGCTTATGGCAATTCTCGAAAGAGGTAAAGAGATAGGAATGTTAATGGCTATAGGAATGAATAAATCGAAGGTGTTCAAAATGATAATGCTGGAGACTATTTTTCTTACAATGGTGGGCGCTGTGGTTGGGATGGCCGTCGGCTGGCTGCTTATCTCCATAACAGGAAAAACCGGTATTGATTTCTCTTCTGTGGAAGAGGGATTTGAGGCACTTGGCTGGTCCTCTGTTGTTTATCCCAATATTCCGACAGGATTTTTCTTTGGTGTTACATTAATGGTTGTCATCACAGGAATTGCAGCATCAATATTACCTGCCAGAAAAGCTCTTAAAATGAACCCCGTAGAAGCCCTTAGAACTGATAATTAATTGAATATATGAGCGTGATTGAAATAAAAAATCTGGTTAAAATCTATGATGGTTCGGCGGTTGAAGTAACTGCCATAGATCGTGTATACCTCAACATTGAGGCCGGAGAATTCACAGCCATAGTCGGACCTTCCGGCTCAGGCAAGACTACGCTGCTCAATATGATCGGCGGGCTTGACAGCCCCACATCAGGAAGCATAACCATTGACGGTGTGGATATAACCCGCTTAAAGTCAAAACAGCTGACAGACTTCAGGCTTAACAATATCGGTTTTGTCTTTCAGTCATACAACCTGATACCGGTACTCACAGCGGCAGAAAACACCTCTTTCGTCATGGAGCTTCAGAAAAGGGAAAAAAGTTTTATCAGCGAGAGGACAAACTCGATTCTCACAGACGTAGGACTCGGGGCAAAGATGAGCAGCCGTCCTAATCAGATGTCGGGAGGGGAACAGCAACGTGTCGCAGTTGCCAGGGCAATGGCATCAGGACCGAAATTTATTATTGCTGATGAACCAACGGCCAACCTTGACACAAAAAATACAGAAAAGCTGCTAGAAATGATGGAGGAGATGAATGAAAAACGAGGCATTACATTTATTTTCTCAACACATGACCAGAGAGTCATAAGCAAGGCTCACAGGATAATAGTCCTGGAAGACGGGAGAATAATAAGAGACGAACAAAAAAAATGAGAAAACGACTGCTTCTCATATTATTCTATTTTCTGACAATACCTGCTTTTGCACAAAAAGTATCGGTTACAGGATATTTGAAAGACATGCAGGGAGTTTACTATCTGGAAAAGGCCATCCCGCTGCCCGGCGGAGACTCCCTTCAATGGACCACATATAATCAGTTACACAACAGGTTGAATATTGACTTGGAATTGGCAGAGTCTTTCCATATCAATGTTGGCTTGCGTAACAGAATTCTTTTTGGAAAGATGTTGGGCAGCATTCCGCAATACATCGACATGTTTGAAGACGATAATGGTTTTCTTGATTTAAGTGTGAATATACTAGAAGGGAACAAATGGTTTTTCAACAGCTCTCTGGACAGGCTGTACATTGACTACACCATTGGGAAATTCCAGTTGAAAATAGGAAGGCAGCGCATAAACTGGGGAATTGACCTTATATGGAATCCAAACGATCTGTTCAACGCTTTTTCATATATTGACTTTGATTATCCGGAACGTTCCGGCAGCGATGCAATCCTTTTGACCTGGTACACCTCTGAAAACTCATCCCTGGATATTGCATGTAAGATTGACCACAACAAAGAGAGCACTATTGCTGCCAGATATCTGTTCAACATCGAGGATTATGATATCCAATTCATTGTCGGCAAGTTTATGAAAGACATTGTCGCAGGAATGGGCTGGTCCGGTAATATCGGGCCTCTCTCTTTCAGAGGAGAGGGAACGGTTTTTATTCCGTATAGTGATAACCCGGACACCTCAGGCACCTCGGCAGCAATTACATTTTCCTTTGACTATACTACAAAAAGTTCCATTTATCTCCAGGCAGCTTTTTTATTTAATAGTAGCGGCACAAATAAACAGACAACAGGAATATCTCTGTTGGATCCGAACCGTAATCTTGATGCAAGGCACCTCTCTCTGGGCAAGTATGAAATTTTCGGACAGATTAGCTATCCTGTAAATCCTATCCTGACCCTGGGTGTTTCCGGAATATATAATCCATCCGACAACTCATGCTATATAGGTCCTTCACTTGCTTTATCCCTTGGGAAGAACTTCGACTTGATGGTCAACAGCCAGTTATTGCTTGGGGGAGAGGGAAGCGAGTATGGAACATACGGAAAAACATTTGCCGGATTCGGGAGTGTAAGGTGGAATTTCTAGAAGTGTAAATATTTTCTATATTTGTAGGAGTAAACACATGTCACCCAGAATGCACTCTGTTTTACGCAAAATACTCATTTTCTCTCTGTTGTTCTCACTAAACAGTACTCTTTCTTCTGCCCAGAAGATTAAGGAAAACAGCATAACAGCCGAGGGGGGTGTAGATTTTCTCAATAACTATATATGGCGCGGGCAGGACTATCTTCACAAAGGAAGCATACAGCCTTATATTTCAACATCATGGAAGAATTTCACTTTAGGAATGTGGAGTGCTTTGAGAATAAATGGGGATGGCACAGACGAGGTTGATCTATATTTATCAAAGAGTATTGGCCCGGTAACTCTCACAATATATGACTACTGGTCATACAGCAAGAGTTCACCTTCCAAATATTTCGATTTCAACTCCAACTCTACATCACATATTCTCGAAACACAAGTGTTGATTTCCGGGGGTGAGAAAATTCCCTTAAACTTATTGGGAAGTTATATGTTTTATGGAGACGACCCCTCCAGAAGTGTCTATCTGGAACTTCAGTATGTCCGGCCGATAAAAGAGGCCGAGCTTACACTCTCTGTAGGATATCAGGTAAAGGGTGAATACTATGCAGACAAGGCATCTTTTGTAAATACGAGCATAGGTTTTGTACAGCCAATCAGACTTTTCGACAAAATAGCAACAAATCTGATATCAAATCTAACTTACAACCCCTCAGCCGATAAGGTATATTTTACAATCGGTTTTGGTTTTAATAGTTTATGACAACACTATGGCAATAACAAGTAATCTTCAGAAGCGTCTCTTTGTATTAATTTTTCTTACAGGGATCTTCTTTATTATTGTCTTTTTCATTCTGACCGTTTTGGAAAACAGAGCTTCCAGAATACTTTTAGAATCAGCACAGAATCAACTTGACATAGAAAGTGACGGGTTTTTAAAAATGAGTACTTCTCTCATTGATCAAGTTGCCTGGGATTACTCTTATTGGGATGATTTGGTAGAATCCATCGAGAAAAATGACACCAAGTGGTACGAAGAGAATATTACTACAATCATAACCTCATTCCACCTTGACTATA
>JAQVBQ010000091.1 GCA_028690215.1 Bacteroidales bacterium
ACCTCACCACTCCTGATAAGGTAACAGTCAATTCCAGAATTCTCATAATCAATAGGTTCAGACGACAGGACTATTTTCGGCAATCTTCTCATTGTGAGATCCCTGCAGAGAGATGACAATATCTTGTCACTACATGACTGCCACTGCTTGATTGCAGAGATAAAATCGTTGTCATCAAGCAGCGCAAATTTATCTAAAAGGGCCTTGTTATTAAGATCCTCTCCGGAAAATGTATTTTTCATAAAATATATAATAGCCGGAGAGCCCGGTAGGGCAACAGAATTATTTACAAGCTCACTTGCCCTTATCAAAATCTGTATTAACAACTGCTCCGCAGCAATTACCGTTTTGTGCAGATAAACCTGCCAATACATCAATCTCCTGGAAATAAGGAACTTTTCAACAGAATATATACCCTTCTCCTCCACCACAAGAGAATTATCATGCACATTAAGCATCTTGATGATTCTCTCATGTCCTATCATTCCCTCTGCAACACCAGAAAAGAAGCTGTCCCGGCGAAGATAGTCGAGTCTGTCCACATCCAGCTGGCTTGATACCAGCTGATGCAGAAAATGCTTGGGATATCTGTCTTCAAATATCTCAATTGTTTTTTCCAGCCTTCCGTCTTTCTCTATATTAATCTGTCTCATCATAGCCAGAGATATCTCCTCATGTGAAATACCTCTGAGAATGTTGTTCTCGAGAGTATGACTGAACGGACCATGTCCGATATCATGCAGCAACATTGCACACATTGATGCCTCCTCCTCCGAAGAGTCAATATCCACTCCCTTGCTTCTGAGCGTCACAATGGCCTCTTTCATAAGGTGCATCGCACCGATAGCATGGATAAGTCTTGAATGTGTCGCCCCGGGATAGACAAGATTGGTCATACCAAGCTGTTTAATATCTCTCAGGCGTTGAAAGTATGGATGTTCTATGATCTCCTGGATAAGTCCTGATGGAATATTTATAAAACCATGGACTGGATCATTTATTATTTTATTGTTGTTTACCATAATGTAAAGTTATGAAAATATAAAATTATTTTGATAGTAATAATATAATTTCTATATTTGCACCGGTTTAAGGAAAAGATGTAAGGGGACGGGAGTCCCCTTATTTTGTAAATTCAGTATTATGATCCAGAAAGAAAAGTTGGCATCCCTGATTGAGAAATACCTGGCAGATAACTCGTTATTCCTGGTTGATATAACAATCAGCCCTGATAACGATATAGAAATTACAATTGAATCACTCGATTCAGATGTAAATCTGGACAACTGCACTGATATCAACAGGATAATACTCGATGCAGTGGACAGGGATATTGAAGACTACTCATTGACTGTAACATCTGCCGGTCTTGACCAGCCTTTCAGGGTTTTGTTGCAATACAGGAAGTACCTTGGAAAAGAGGTAACCGTTCTCAGGAAGGATGGTACAAAGATAACCGGTATCCTTACTGAAGCCTCGGAAGAATATATCGACATAGAATACACAAAAATGGTGGCTGTCGAAGGTAAGAAAAGAAAAGAGAAGAGAGAGACCCGTGAGAGACTCCCTCTTTCTGATATAAAATCTACCAAGCCATTTATAAATTTTAGATAATACTTTAAATCAGACAACCTATATGGAAGGGTTAAATTTAGTAAGCACATTTGCAGAATTTAAAGAGTTAAAGAACATCGACCGCCCTACAATGATGAGCGTTCTGGAAGATGTCTTCCGCAATCAGCTGATCAAAATGTATGGAACTGCAGATAATTTTGACATTATTATAAATATTGACAAGGGAGATTTTGAGATTTGGCGAAACCGTGAGGTTGTTGAAACTGTAGAGGATCCAAGCACACAGATATCCTTGGAAGAGGTGTCAAAGATTGATGACTCATACGAGATAGGTGAACAGTACACTGAAGAGGTAAAACTGGCCAGCTTCGGAAGGAGAGGAATTCTGAACCTTCGTCAAAACCTCTCCGGCAGGATTATGGACATTGAGAAGGCAAATCTTTACAATAAATATAAAGACAGAATAGGTGAGATCATTGTTGGCGAAGTATATCAGGCATGGAGGAAAGAGGTTCTTGTAATGGACGAGGAGGGGAACGAACTTCTTCTGCCTAAAACAGAGCAAATTCCATCTGACTTTTTCAGGAAGGGCGACTCAATAAGGGCTGTCGTTTCAAAAGTTGAAATGGAGAACAACAAACCAATAATCACCTTGTCCAGAACATCTCCAGTCTTCCTTGAAAGACTTTTTGAGCAGGAGGTTCCTGAGATTTTCGACGGTCTTATTACAATCAAGAAGATTGTCCGTATGCCTGGTGAAAGAGCAAAAGTTGCCGTTGAGTCTTATGACGAAAGGATAGATCCTGTAGGAGCATGTGTGGGTGTCAAGGGCTCAAGGATACATGGTATTGTGAGAGAGTTGAGGAATGAGAACATAGACATCATAAACTGGACTTCAAATATGCAGCTTCTCATCCAGAGAGCTCTCAGCCCTGCCAAGATATCTTCAATCAAGATTAACGAGGAGGAGAAAAAAGTCGGAGTATATCTTAAGCCTAACGATGTCTCTCTTGCCATAGGAAAGGGAGGAAGCAACATTAAGCTCGCAGGTATGCTCATTGGAATGGAGATTGATGTATTCCGTGATCTCGAAGATGAAGATGAGGAGGATGTGCTTCTCAGCGACTTCAGTGATGAGATAGATGAGTGGATCATAACCGCTTTGAACAACATAGGATGCGATACTGCAAAGAGTGTTCTTGCACTCCCTGCATCAGAAATAGTAAGAAGGGCAGACCTCGACGACGAGACTGTCGCAGAAGTCCAGCGTATATTGAGGGCTGAATTTGAAGAATAATTTTATCTGGAGGATAGTTAATGACAGCAAACGAAAACATAAGAATAAACCGAATACTTAAAGAGTTCAATATTGGGATGGGAACCCTTATTGACTATCTTAAAAGTAAGAAAATTGAGATTGAACCACTTCCGACGACAAAGGTGACTCCTGAGATATATGCTCTTGTACAGAAAGAGTTCGGTAAGGAGCAGATTATTAAGGAGCAATCAAAAAAAGTTGCTATAAAGGTTAAAGATATTACCGAAAAGTCAGAAGGGTCAAAATCAGAAGACGGCGATGACTATGTTTCTGTTAAAGAGGTATTTATTAAGACTAGTCTTGTAGAGCCCCCTACTCCTCCAAAAGTTTTGGGAAAAATAGATCTGGATAAGTTGAATAAACCGGCATCGCATGTCAATGTACAACCGCATGCTCCTGCTGTTCAACAGGAAGAGAGTACTCCAATAAAGACAGAGAGTGTTAACCAAAAAGAAGAACACCCGGCTGAACCGGTTAAAGCTCCAGTAATCACTCCCGAGCCGGTAAAACCTATAGTGGAAACTGCCCCTGCTAAGATTGCTGAAGAGGTTAACCCTGTTAAAGAGGAAAAACCGGCCCCTGTTGTTGAGATAATTCAAAAAACCGGGGAAGCTGAAATAGTTCCTGAAGAGAAGGTTAAGCCAATCGAAGTGCCCCAAAAGACAGAAAGTATTAAGTCCGAGACTCCGGCTAAAGAGATCAAAATCACTGAGAATAAAGAACGAAACGAAAACATAGTGACCCATACCGAGAGAACAGAAAACTATAAAAGGCCTGAGCCTATTCATATTGAAACAAAGGTTGAAAAGCTTTCAGGACTTAAGATAAATGGCACAATTGATCTTTCTCAGTTTGAGAAGAAAAAACCGGAGCAAAGACAGAATCCTCATAATAATGCCAATAAAGGAAAGAGGGAGAGAATTCACAAACCTAACAAGGAGAAGATTGATCTTTCAAAAGAGTCGAAAGGTGTAAGTGATCCGTCACAGAAAAACCGTCCGGCAAACCAGCCTCAGAAGCTAGTCAAGCATTTGAGGAACGAAAGATTCAAACCTGTAAGGAATGAGGTCGACGAAGATGCTGTTCAGAAACAGATCAAGGAGACTTATGCCAAGATGATTGAGAACAAGGGCAAGACTAAGGGATCTAAATACCGTAAGGATAAGAGAGAGATAGCAAATCAGAAGATGCTGGAAGAGCAGGAACTTCAGGAGTTGACAAGCAACATCCTTAGAGTTACTGAATTTGTCACTGTCAATGATTTGTCCGTGATGATGGATGTTCCTGTTACAAAGGTAATCGAGGCATGCATGAATCTTGGTCTTATGGTTTCAATCAATCAGCGTCTTGATGCTGAGGCAATGGTACTTGTTGCAGAAGAGTTCGGATATAAGGTGGAATTCATATCAGCCGACATACAGGAAGCTATACAAGAAGATAGTGATGACGATGAAAATCTTATGCCACGTCCACCGATTGTCACAGTCATGGGACACGTCGACCATGGTAAAACATCGTTGCTCGACTATATCCGTAAGGCGAACGTTATTGCCGGAGAGGCCGGAGGTATAACACAGCACATCGGTGCATATAATGTAAAATTACCTGACGGTCAAAGGATAACATTCCTCGACACTCCGGGTCACGAGGCATTTACAGCAATGCGTGCCCGTGGTGCAAAGATCACAGACCTTGCAATAATCATAATCGCAGCTGATGATGCAGTGATGCCACAGACAAAAGAGGCCATCAACCATGCCCAGGCAGCCGGCGTTCCGATGATATTTGCAATTAACAAAATCGACAAGCCGGGAGCAAATGCTGATAAAATCCGTGAACAACTGTCGACAATGAATCTGCTTGTTGAGGATTGGGGTGGTAAGTACCAATGTCAGGAAATCTCTGCAAAGAAAGGTTTGAATGTAGACAAGCTTCTGGAAAAAGTTCTTCTCGAAGCTGAACTTCTTGAATTGAAGGCAAACCCTGACAAGAGAGCACATGGGTCAATAATAGAGTCCTCTCTTGATAAAGGACGCGGATACCTGGCAACAATTCTTGTTCAATCCGGCACATTGAAAATCGGAGATGTAATGCTTAGCGGAAGCCACACAGGAAGAGTAAAAGCCATGTTCAACGAGAGAGGCCAGAAAGTTACAGAGGCCGGTCCTTCAACTCCTGTATCAATTCTTGGTCTTAACGGAGCACCCGCTGCCGGTGAGACATTCAATGTTATGGAAGATGAGAAGGAGGCAAGGGATCTTGCCAACAAGAGAGAGCAACTGCTTCGTATTCAGGGCTTGAAGACTCAGAAACATATTACTCTTGAGGAGATCGGTCGCCGTATTGCAATCGGAAACTTCCAGGAACTTAACATAATAGTAAAAGGAGATGTTGACGGATCTATCGAGGCACTCTCTGACTCACTAATCAAACTCTCTACTGAGGAGATACATGTTAATGTGATACACAAAGCTGTGGGAGCCATTTCTGAAAGTGATGTCCTTCTTGCAGCCGCATCCAATGCGATTATTATCGGATTCCAGGTAAGGCCTTCATCAAATGCCAGGAAACTTGCCGAGAAAGAGGAGATTGAGATTCGCCTCTATTCTGTTATCTACGATGCTATCAATGAGGTCAAGAGTGGTATTGAAGGTATGCTTGCCCCTGAAGAGAAAGAGGAGATTACAGCTTCAGCAGAAGTACGTGAGGTATTTAAGATATCAAAGGTTGGAACAATTGCAGGCTGTATGGTAAAAGAGGGTAAGCTGATAAGAAGTGCCAAGATTCGTGTTATCAGAGACGGCATAGTTGTTTATCAGGGATCTTTGGGATCTCTTAAGAGATTCAAGGATGATGTCAAGGAGGTATCTTCAGGTTACGACTGCGGTCTGAACGTGGAAAACTTCAATGACATCAAGATAGGTGATATGATTGAAGCTTACACAATAGTGGAAGTCAAGAGAAAACTACAGTAATCTTATTTCGGAAGTCAACAAATATTGACTTCCGGCTCGATATCAACATTAAATCTCTCTTTAACAGTTTTTATAATTGTTTTGGAGAGATTTATCAATTCTTCACCTGTCGCACCCTCGTAAGCTAAAAGAACTAAAGCCTGATTCGCATGAACGCCCACGTTGCCGGTTCTGCTCCCTTT
>JAQVBQ010000092.1 GCA_028690215.1 Bacteroidales bacterium
CGGCAAAGGAAAACTTGGCTCCCGAAGAGGGAGGGGACCCACCGCAGGTGGGGAGGCTTTTCCGAGCGGACACAGACAAAAGAAAAGTCTGATTAATTAGGCAGTCTGCATCAGCAAAGGAAAGCTTTGGCTCCCGAAGAGGGAGGGGACCCGCCGACAGGTGGGGAGGCTTTTCCGTGCGGACACAGACGCGTTCGAAATAAAAAAGGGAAAACTTGGCTCAAAAAAAAAGGCTGATCAATTTGACCAGCCTCTCAATTTTGTCATTACCGTTATTTCTGCTTGTTGGGTAAATCTATCTTCAGATGCGGATTCTTGTCTGCAGACCTTCCAAGAACAATCGACACAGCAATCGCAACCAACGAAAGACCCACGAAGAAGTACTCTGCATTGACGGCCGATTTCAATGGTGCTAATGCAGGATCAGCAACAGCTGCAGCAGTCTTGATGAATATCTGTCCTACCACAATCGGAACCAAAAGCATACCCATATTCTGAATCCAGTATATTAGCGAGTATGCAGTACCGAGGTTCTTCTCCTTAATAATCTTAGGAACTGTAGGCCACATGGCAGCCGGAACAAGCGAATAGCCTATTCCGAGGATTCCAAGGCCTATATATCCGAATATTGGAAGTCCGGGTGCAAAACCGATTATCAGATGGGAAATGAGTACCAATACTGAACCGATAATCATGAAACGGCTTGCCTTTCCTTTTGTATCAATCAGCAATCCGAAGATCGGAGTGAATATCATTGTAAAGAACGGAATTAGTGACACCATAACAGATGCTACGTCATCCTCAATGCCAAAACGAGGGATAATGATAGATGTGGCAAATCTTCTGAATGATATTATACAGCAGTAGAAGAATACACAAAGCAGAGAGATTAGTATGAAGTGTTTGTCTCCGAGAATCTTGAAAATATCAGAGAAACGGAACTTGTCATCCTTTTCTACCTTGACATCGTTTTTCTTTGCCTCTTCTGCAGTCTGTCTGTCCAGTTTACTGTCCATTATAATAAAGACAGACCATACTACAACCGCAACTACCATCAAAATCATGGCAACGATTGTAGGTTTGCTTGTCTCAGAGAACGGAATGTAGGAAAGGTCCAGGTTTACGATTCTCGGAACAAGAATGAGAGCAGTGGCTGTTCCCATACGTGCGAGTGCAAGCTGGAGACCCATAGCAAGTGCCATCTCTTTTCCTTTAAACCACTTGGCAATGGATCTTGTAACAGCTACTCCGGCAATTTCACTGCCCAGCCCGAAAAGCGCACAACCGGCATAGGCCAGGGCAAGTGATGGTTTTGAGAAGATCCCGCCAAGCCATGTATTCAGTGAGCTGTGTGCAAAGCTTTCAGAGATGGCATACACAACAATCAAAGAACCACCTACCATCAGTCCCACAAAAAGAGAACCGGTAAAGCGTACACCCCATTTGTCAAGGAGCATTCCGCATATAACCAGACCTCCCCATACGCAGAGGAGAGAGTAAGCGCCGCCGTAGAAACCGTAATCGCTTAAGTTCCAACCCAGGTCAAGAGCCTCAGGATTGCTGAAGATCTGACTGATTGTTGAAAAAATATCGTCGAAAAAATACGAGGCAAACATTGGTATTGCAAGACTCAAGAGGACAATCCATCGTGCACTCTTTGAATCTTTTAGCAGTTTAACGGGAGAGTTCATATTTTTTAGTTTAAAGTTATTAGTGAATAGTGAAGGGTGAAGTGTTAAAAGTGAAGAGTGAAAAGTTTAGAGTGAAAAGTGAAGTGTTAAGAGTTAAAAGTTAAGAGTGAAGTGTTTTCGTTTCTCAGTTTCTCACTATTCACTTATCACTTTCTCACTATTCACTTATCAATTTTTCACTTATCACTTATCACTTTTAGTTTTTTATATTCGGAAGTTCCAGTCCGTATCCCTTCTTCTTATCCTCACCCTTAAGCCAGATTGCAAGCACGAATGCTAACACTCCTAGTGAAGCGAAGATTAACATAGGAACTGTATAGTTGTATTCCAGAGGATTTGTAATCCCTTTGTTTGTCTCTGCCAGTGCCCATCCAATAAGCATTGGGAATAGCATCAGACCTATGTTCTGAATCCAGAAAACAACCGAGTAGGCAGAACCGAGATAGCGGTTTTCCACCAACTTTGGAACTGATGGCCACAAAGCAGCAGGTACTAGTGAGAAGCTGACGCCCAGGACAACAATTGCCGAGTATGCAACAACTTTTGAGAAGTAGGCTGCAGGTGTCAGGGCAAATACAAGGTGACATGCTATCATCAGCAATGATCCTAATATAAGCATGGTTGCACCTTTTCCCTTCTTGTCAAGGAAACCACCGAGCAGTGGAGTCAATACCATTGCACCTATCGGGAAGTATGAGAAGATATCACTTGCCTCTTTGCTGCTGATGCTCAAACGGCACTCCAGCATATTGGCTGCATATTTCTGGAATGGGAAAATTGCAGAGTAGTAAAGCACACAAAGACCTGCTACGATAAGGAAAGTCTTGCTTGTGAAAAGCTTTCCGATATCGCTTACCTTAAATGGCTCTTCAGGCTCCTCTCCACTCTCTCCGAGCTGCTGCTCAAGCTTCTTGTCAAAGAAGAAGTATGTTATGAAGCAAATCAAACCTATAAACAGAAGTATTAGTACAAACAGTACTGGAGCACTTACATCGCCATTGAATGCTTCTGCAAACCTCGGTGATATTCTGAAAACTGCAAACACACCAAGGCGGGCAATTGCCATTTCAATACCCATTGCCAATGCCATCTCTTTACCTTTGAACCACTTTACAATTCCTTTTGACACGGTAATTCCGGCCATCTCAACACCACATCCGAAGATCATGAATCCGAGAGATGCAAGTTTCGCAGAGGCAGGGAACGATGTCCACCATGAACCGAGCATTGCCTCAATTCCGGAGCCTACAAATGCAGGGCTAACGGCATAATACTTGATTGCAGCTCCAATCACCATGATAGAACCGGAGAGAAGAGCTGTAGCCCTTACGCCCATTTTGTCAAGGATAATACCTGCAAAAATCAGGAATAGTGCAAAAACATTCAGGAAGTACTCGGAACTGGCAAAAGTCCCGTAATTTTCAGGAGTCCACCCTCTGCTTGTCTGCAAAAGGCTTTGTAAAGGAGATAGTACATCGACAAACATGTATGCAAAGAACATCATGAGTGCCAGGAGGATAAGTACGGTCCATCTTATGTACGACTTATCCTTCAATAAGGTTAATTTCTTTTCCACTGTTGAGTTTATTTATAATATAAGTATCTTCTGAAAGGAATTACTAAACTAATACGATTTAACCAATCTGCAAAATAAAATTTAAATTGAACTTTATGGCAAATAATTTGTACCTTGCAAGATTAGAATAGCGAGAAATAATTGTGGAAATCCTAAACAACATTAACAGTCCCGAAGACCTAAAAAAGCTTAATAACAGCGAATTACATCAGGTCTGCAATGAGTTGAGGGAATATATAATTGAGTGCTGTGCAAACAATCCCGGACATTTTGCATCAAGCCTCGGAACAGTTGAACTAACAGTAGCCCTCCATTACATATATAACACTCCCGAAGACAAACTGGTATGGGATGTCGGACATCAGGCCTATGCTCATAAAATATTGACCGGACGACGAGAGGAGTTTATAAATAACAGAAAATTCAAAGGTATCAGCGGCTTTCCTAAAATCTCGGAGAGCAAGTACGACGCTTTCGGTGTCGGCCACTCATCCACCTCAATTTCCGCAGCACTGGGAATGTCTGTCGCTTCCAACCTGAGTGGAAAGGAGAATAAGATCATAGCCATAATCGGTGACGGCTCGATGACAGGAGGCCTGGCTTTCGAGGGGCTCAACAACGCTGGTGCAATGAAGTCCGACATACTGGTTATTCTCAATGACAACGGAATATCAATTGATCCTAATGTCGGAGCTCTTCACAACTATCTTCTGAAGATCTCCACATCGCGTACATATAACCAGGTCAAAAACAGGACATGGGAGATGATCGGCTCAAAATGGCTGAGGATGTTGTTGCAGAAATTCATGTTCAGTACAAAGATGGCGATATTCAAGAGCGGCTCAATATTCGAGTCTCTTGGATTCAGATACTTCGGAGCCATTGATGGTAACAATCTTGACCAACTTCTCACTACGCTTGCCAACCTGAAAGAGATTAAGGGACCGAAACTTTTACATATTGTTACAACCAAGGGAAAGGGCTATAAACCTGCCGAAGATAATCAGGTCGAGTGGCATGCCCCGGGAACGTTCGATATTTTCACCGGTATAAGGAAAAAGAATAAGACTGAAAAGAGATCCAGATATCAGGATGTCTTTGGAGAGACTATTGTAAGGCTCGCAAAAGAGAATCTGAAGATTGTGGGTATTACCCCTGCCATGCCATCCGGTTGCTCACTCAATATAATGATGCATGAGATGCCGGACAGGGCATTCGATGTTGGCATAGCTGAGCAACATGCCGTGACATTCTCTGCCGGACTGGCTTCACAAGGATTACTTCCATTCTGCAATATCTACTCAAGTTTTATGCAAAGGGCTTATGACAGTGTGATACATGACGTAGCTCTTCAGAACCTGAAGGTCATTTTCTGCCTGGACAGAGGCGGACTTGTAGGTGAAGACGGCGCAACACACCATGGAGCATTTGATCTTTCGTATTTCAGATGTGTTCCAAATCTTACGATTTGCGCACCGATGAATGAGGTTGATCTCAAGGATATGATGTATTCAGTGACGTTACCGGAATACGGACCTACAGTTATAAGATACCCGAGGGGTTACGGCGAGGGGCTGGAATGGAGAGGAGATTTTAACAAAATTGAACCAGGAAGGGCCAGAATTGTTGTTGATGGTAAAGGAATCGCACTTCTTACCATCGGGACTGCAGGTAATAATGCTGCCAGGGCGGCAGAGAGGGCCAGAGAGATGGGAATACCGGTGCTCCACTATGATATGCGTTTTCTTAAACCGATTGACGAGTCGGCACTTGATGATGCAATAGCTAAATGCAGCAACATCATAACTGTTGAGGACGGCACAATCCTCGGCGGTCTGCACTCGGCAGTCTGTGAATATGTTGCAGCAGGAAGTTCTAATGTACAAGTTACTGCAATGGGTGTTCCCGACAGGTTCATTGAACAGGGAAGCGTACCGGAACTCCAGCAAGAGTGCAACTTTGATGAGGAGAGCATACTGAAAACGATTATTAATGTCTCAAAAAGAACATCATAGCGAAAAAAGGCTTGGCCACAAGCAACACCACTTCAAACACGAGTTTGTAAGTGGTCAGCGAAACTTCAAAGAATTTAAACCAATAAAAGATGCAGCATCGCTGCATGATCTAAAGTTTAACAACAAAGAGCACTGTAAGGGACACAGGAGAAAACTAAGCGAGGAGGAGACTTCAAGACTTGACGCGATCCTGACTCACCCTCTTTGGGGCTTGCTTATCTTTATCGGAATTATCTGGAGTATTTTCTTCTTCACATTCAATCTGGGCTCTTATCCACAGGCAGGCATTGAGTGGCTGATGGACCAGGCGGCTACATCCATACACCTTCACATGACTGAGGGTTGGCTTAATGACTTTCTGACTCAGGGTGTTATTATGGGTGTTGGAAGTGTTCTTGCCTTTCTTCCGAATATTCTCATACTGTTTTTCTTCCTCTCGCTTCTTCAAGAGACAGAGTATCTTCCGAGAGCGGCAACTCTGATGGATCGCTATATGCACCATATCGGGCTTCACGGAAGTTCATTCATTCCACTTCTGATGGGTTTCGGATGTAATGTTCCTGCAATACTTGCCACAAGGACCATAAAGAGAAAATATGACAGGATACTGACAATGCTCATGATACCATATATACCGTGCAGTGCCAGAATCCCTACGTTTCTACTCTTCTCGGGAATATTCTTTCCGGAAAATCAGGTATTGGTGC
>JAQVBQ010000093.1 GCA_028690215.1 Bacteroidales bacterium
TGAGGGGACCTGTCGGGATTCTGATGAATTTTGCAGAGTTACTCGATGAGAAAATAAGGGAAAAGGACTATGCGGATATCGAGGTTTTCACAAAAAATCTCAGTCAATCTTCCATCTCTGTCAATGAGTTGCTTAACAACCTTCTAAACTGGGCAAGAGCGCAAAATCCAAATATTAAGGCCAATATTGGAGAGTTTGACCCGATGCCTTTAATCAGGAAGAACATCGAACTATGCGCCATGTTGGCAAGGGAGAAAGAGATTGAGATAACTTTGGAGAACTCAGAAAATCTTGCAGTCATGGCAGATTCTGACCAGATAAGTCTTGTATTCAGGAACATTCTCTGGAACGCAATAAAATTCACACCGAAAAACGGTAAGATATCGATAAATGTTACAGGAATGAATTCGGGGGGCAAGTATGTTGCAAGAATATCATTTACTGACAGCGGTGTGGGGATGAATCATTCACAAGTTGAGAAATTGTTCCGGATAGATAGCATATCAACTACACGGGGGACTGAGGGAGAACATGGAACAGGGCTGGGGCTAATTCTTTGCAAGGATTATATTGAGCTGAACCAAGGGAAGATAACTGTTGACAGCCGGCTAAATGTAGGGACAACATTTACAGTCTACCTGCCAAGCAAAACTGTCGCATAGGCTGCAATTCCCTCTTCTCTGCCGACAAACCCAAGTTTCTCGGTAGTGGTGGCCTTTACTGAGATTGTGGACACGTCCGAGGACAAGATATCAGCAATTGTATTTCGCATCAAATCAATATGCCCTGCCAATTTCGGCTTCTGTAACATTATGGTGATATCGGCATTCACCAGATGATATCCCCTCTCTTTAACTAGGTCATAAACACGTCTGAGAAGTATCTTGCTGTCTATCCCCTTGAACTCCCGGGAGGTGTCAGGGAAATGCCTGCCAATATCTCCCAGAGCGAGGGCTCCAAGAAGTGCATCACAGAGAGCGTGTATAGGAGTATCTCCGTCTGAATGTGCAACACACCCCTTTTCATGTTCTATGCGTATTCCACATATCCACAAAGGCAGCCCCTCTGCAAGGGCATGAACATCATAGCCGTTTCCGATTCTAAAATCCATGGCGTAAAGTTATAATAATTTTACTACTTAATTTGTTATCTTTGTACTCAGAATCTCCATAAACGGAGCAAAAAAACTATGGGCTTTACTTTTAACTTTTTCAGATCAACACCACACAGGGTTTTTCACTATGATCCCCGATACTATGATCCCAAGAAGGAGGCTATGCAGGAGAGATATGCAAGAATGAGTGATGAGGAGAGAGCCAGAGAGGGAAAATACATACCCGGCAAGTATATCCGCAACCATATGCGGAACAACTTATACAAAAACAAGAAAGACTCCGGAAAGGTACTGGCAATAAGGCTTGTAATACTGGTTTCCATTATTGTTCTTCTGGTAGCGGCATACTATCTCACAGGAGGTCTGGGTTTCTTACTTACTCCAAGCAATTAATGTTACACATCCTTCCCGGCCATATTTCGAATCTTATTGCTGCGGGAGAGGTTGTTCAAAGACCTGCCTCCGTGGTAAAGGAGATGATGGAGAACGCCGTGGATGCCGGAGCAACTTCCGTTCAGGTTATTATTAAGGACTCTGGAAGAACTCTTATACAGATTATAGATGATGGTTGCGGAATGACTGCAGAGGAGGCCGGGATGGCTTTTCTCAGGCACGCTACTTCAAAAATAAATGAAATCGAAGACCTCAACAGGCTAAATACATACGGATTCAGAGGCGAGGCTCTCGCATCAATTGCAGCTGTGGCTGAGGTAACTCTCAAAACAAGACAAGAGACCAATGAGACCGGATATGAGGTCAAGTTTGCCGAATCGAAGTTAATATCCGAGAACGAAATATCTGCACCGGTAGGGAGCAACTTCATTGTAAGGAATATTTTTTACAATGTCCCTGCAAGGAGAAAATTCCTAAAGTCCGATGCCACCGAATTCCGACAGATTACACAGGAGTTCTCAAGGGTTGCGTTTACAAGACCGGAGCTTGCATTCCGCCTTGTTCACAACGACATTGAAGTCTACAATCTTGCCCCGGCCAACCTGAAAAAAAGGATTCTCGACATTGCCGGGAAAGATATGGGAAAAGAGCTTGTCCACATAAATCTTGACAGCCAGATAGTTAAAATATCTGGATTTATCGGTAAACCTGAGGACTCAAGAAAAACCCCGGGCAATCAATATTTTTTTGTCAACAACCGATATTTCCGCTCTCCATATTTCCAGAAAGCCGTGCTTAAAGCTTATGAAAATCTGATCCAAGAGGGGACACTTCCTTCATTTTACATATTCTTTGACATCGACCCCGAGAAGATAGATATCAACATCCACCCGGCAAAGACAGAGGTTAAGTTTGAAGATGAGTATGCGATATACGACATGTTGCATGCAGTTGTCAGGGAGTCTCTGGGAAGGAACTCATTTATGCCGAGTATCGATTTTGACCAGGATGGGGCTCCGGAGATACCGGCCGTCAACTACAAATATTACGCACCTCCTCCTAAGATAGATTATGACCCTCTCTTCAATCCTTTTAATGAGGAGTTCAGTTCTAGACGCGGCTTTGATGAGAAGATGTATTCTGCTCCCGAAGAGAGATCGGATATAGGCAATATGCCGCTTATTTCAGAATCTTCCATCCCTGACAAACCTGTAATTCAGGTTTCAGGACGATATATAGTTACTGCCATCAAGTCAGGTCTGCTGGTTGTAAATATCAAGCGCGCCAGGGAGCGGATTTTCTACGAAAAGTACCTTGATTCGCTCGAAAACTACTCAACTATATCTATCAGGACTCTTTTCCCGAAATCTATCGAACTGGACGAAAACACATACAACACAATCCTGGAGAATGCCGAGACACTTAGAAACCTGGGCTTTGACATAAGGCCCAAGGAGGGTGGGTTCTTCAGAAATATGGTTGAGGTACTTGGGTTGCCAGAGGATATCTCCGACAGCACGGAAAATTTAATGACACTTATTGACCAGTTAATGTACGATCTAACGGAACTGGGACGCGGACAGGAGGAGAGTGCCAAGGGGGCCTATGCTGCCACTCTGGCAAGATCTGCTGCAATCTGCGGGAGGGAGCAATTGAACAACCAGCAGGCACAGATGTTGATAGATACACTATTTGCCTGCAAGGAGCCTTCATTGACACCGTCGGGAAAACCTTGCTCGGTCATTGTACCCACAACAGAGATTGACAAACGATTTATTTAATACAACAAAAAGATGTACATCAACAACAGAGGATCCGGATTTCTCGGAGGCATGACACCGGTTGTAAAGAACCTGGTGATAATCAATACCATCATGTTGCTTATCACTATGTTCACAGGCAACTTCATGTACGAGAAGTTCTCACTTTTCTACTTCGGATCTCCGCTTTTCAAACCTTACCAGCTTGTCACACACATGTTCATGCACGGGGGATTCTTTCACCTTTTCTTCAACATGTACTCTCTGATCTTCTTTGGAATAATACTAGAGCAGGTCTGGGGAAGCAAGAAGTTTTTCCTCTATTACATGGTTACAGGGCTGGGAGCAGCTTTTCTCCACTCTCTGGTGCTCTATATTGATGCGTCTTCATTGCTTTCAGCTGCAGAGGCCGGCAGCATGGCGGCAGCAGATAAGTACCGGGTACTAATCTCCACTCCTACCGTTGGTGCATCGGGGGCCATTTACGGAGTCCTTCTCGCTTACGGAATGCTTTTCCCTAACAACACCTTGCAGTTGATATTCCCGCCTATTGCCCTTAAGGCAAAATGGTTTGTAATCATATTCGGTGCCATTGAGCTATTGTTGGGAATATCCAACACCGGAGGAAATGTGGCTCACTTTGCCCATCTTGGAGGTATGATTTTCGGTTACTTCCTGATTGTATACTGGAAGAAAAACAATAGAATGTACTTCTGATGTCAAAAAAGAGAAAAAAGAGAAAGGGTTCTCCCTGGCCGATAGCGTTTCTTTTCAGGGTTTTTCTGCTGATTTCAGCGGCCTCTCTTGTATTGTCCTATGTGTCCATTCTTATTAATCCTGTCAATTCGGTAATACCGCTCTTCTTCGGGCTTTACTTCATACCGCTTGTCATGGTTAATATTGTGGTACTCGTTTTTGCTGTATACCGGAGACGTACCATAGCCTGGATAACATTCATCGTCCTTACGCCTTCGATTCTCTTTGCTGACCTTTTTGTAAAGTGGGGTAAACCGGAAGAGGGCAGGCAAGGGAACTCGTTGACTATCTGCACATACAACGTGGGTCTTTTTGCCCAGGAACCCGGAAACTCAAGATTTGACCAACTTTCGAGGGTTGCCCGCTATATAGGACAGGAGAAACCGTCCGTGGTTTGCCTTCAGGAGTTTTATGTAAAGGACACCTCTGTTATACGAGACATGTTCCCTCAATACCCATACAGACAGGAACATCTCTTCAGGTCGGGTGACGGGGGAAGGTTCGGGAATATCACCCTGAGCAAGTACCCTATTGTTTCAGGCGATGACATTACTTTTAAACGAAGTACGAATCTATGCCTATACTCTGACATCGATTTCTATGGCAAGATGATCAGGATTTACAACACCCACCTTGAATCTCACTCGATATCATTCACTGGGCTTATCAAGAAGATGAGCAACAGCGAGAAGGTCTCAGAGGAGATTATGAACGTTCATGAGAAACTTGCAAACACTTTTAAAAAACGAGGCAGACAGGTTGACACAATTGCAAGGCATCTCGCCGAAAGCAATTATCCTGCAATTATTTGCGGCGATTTCAACGACACACCCATGTCTTATACATATCATATTCTCATGAAGGACAAAAAGGATAGTTTCCGTGAAAGCGGCAAGGGATTCAGTGCATCATACTCCTACATGTGGCCTTTACTGAGAATCGACTATATTTTATATCCCGAAAACTTCTGGAGTTTGAGCCACACGACTCAGAAAGTTTCTTATTCAGACCATTATCCTGTTTTTTCAGAAATAATCATACCGTAAATGGAAATTAAAACAGCAATTGACCAAGCCATTACAGTTTTAAAGAGTGGTGGGGTGATACTCTATCCCACAGATACTGTATGGGGTCTGGGCTGCGATGCCACAAATGCCCAGGCCGTTGAGAAAATTTACAAGATCAAACAACGGGCAGACAGTAAAAGCCTTATCACACTCGTAGACAGCGAAGATATGCTCTGCAGGTATATCAAGGAGATTCCTCAGGTTGCACTACAATTACTCGATGTTGCAGACCAGCCTCTTACCATCATATATCCGGGAGCTATAGGTCTTGCCAAAAATGTGGTTGCAGAAGACAACACAGCAGCCATAAGAATACCTCATCACGAATTTTGCCGCCAGCTTATTTACAAATTCCGTAAACCGATTGTCTCCACTTCGGCCAATATCTCCGGGGAGAAGGCCCCTGCCTTTTATCTGGATATTGCAAATGAGATAATCTCTGCGGTAGATTGGGTTGCAGACCCGGTTTTTGAAGCAGACTCAACGGGCAAGCCATCCTCAATCATCAAACTTGGTCTTGGAGGAGAGGTGGAGGTTATCCGAAAATAGAGATCAGAAATTTGAAGTAAGGAGGTATGTTGCAGTCACCACAGTGAGTGCGGCTGTCTCTGTCCTAAGTCTCGATTCTCCGAGAGATATCGGGATGAATCCGTTTTTCATTGCAAGTTCGACCTCGGAGGCCGAGAAATCGCCTTCGGGGCCTATCATTATCAGAAAGCGGCAATCCTTTGGCAACACGGACGTAATATTTTGTCTTACTCCCTCGTTGCAATGTGCAATGAGTTTTATCCCGTCAAATCCGGCATACTCTTCTATGAATTCCTTGACTGAGACAACAGGGTTCAATGCAGGCACCTTAGCCTTTAGCGACTGCTTGACTGCAGAGAGGAT
>JAQVBQ010000094.1 GCA_028690215.1 Bacteroidales bacterium
GGGTCCAGATACATAAGTTTCTCTAAAACCTGTTTTAACAGGTCTGTTTCACCTCTCGCCATATTCTAAAACCCCCATTTCAATGTTCCGCCTGTAGCTCTCAAATAGCACCAAACAGCCCACAGGCCCGTATAATCTGAACTCCGGCAAATTCTCCGAAGTCTCTAAAATTTCACGTCTTTTTCAGCCGTTTCACGGTTTTTAGAGCCGATTCCCGGAAACAGTTTATCATTTTCAGTATGGTTGTTGCCGCATCTTCCACGGCTCAAAAATTTCTACCCAGAGTTTTTGATACCAGGCTTTACCCACCAGAGGGCTTGCAACTTTCTTTGGTTCCCAGGGTTTAACTTCGGGTTTAACCTCTGCAAAAGTCTTTACCTGGACAGGTTCTGGCTTTCTTTCTTCGAGCATCTTTTGCATTTTCCCGACATCTTGAGTTAACTTCATGATAATGGTATCAGCCCGGGCCCTTTCTTCAGCCTGTCGCGCTCTTTCTACAGCATGTTGGGCTATCAAGGCATCAAGTGTTTTTTGCTGGTTTGCAATGATTTCCCGCAGGCAAACAATGCCGGTATCTTCTTTATTATCAATGGTTTCACCTGGGTTTAACTTTGCAAAAAGACCCCTGAGGATGTCAACCCCTTCTGTGGTAACATAAGTAACACCGTTTTCTTTTAGGATATGACCGTTTAACTTTTCTTCACTTTGTTTAACCTTGCGATAAACTGAGTTAAGAGAAACCCCTAAAGTTTTCGCCACCTGCGCGATTTTCACCTGTTCCAAAACATTCACCTCGATTTAACAAAGTTTAACTTTCGTTAAACTATCGGCAAAAAGTCGGTTTTTGTTGCCTCTTAATCTATCAGGCGGTTGTATTTCGGCACTGTATCTTTCTCAGGGCACCATATTTTTATTGAATCGCTTTAATAGAGCGCTTTTCGATGCAACCGATAACAAACATTCTGTAAACCTGTTAAGTAAAAAGCTCTCTGGAAGCAATTTTTATAGTTTTTGCCCCCAAAAGGGCACCGCTATACATCAAAATAACCTGCAATCTAAAAACTGATTTTAGACCCTCTGGCGTGCCCTGTACGGAATCGAAAACAGTTTTTGCTTATCCTAACCCGTCAGGTGTCATTTAACTTTTCAGAGCATGATTATCATACTGTTTTCAAATATAGTTCTAAATTTATAAATTGCTGTCTGGATCAGGGTTTTCAGAAAAAAGTGTTCTCAAACTACAATAGTTGGTGTTCTAATTGTTTGATATCGCATATTAAAGCCATCGCTAACACTCAATAACTTCTTTTTAGCCGGGTTTTAAGAATGATTTTTCAAAAAAAGCAGACAAACGAACTTTTAATTTAATCGGCCAGGTTTGTTTTTAAATTTTCTCAGGTCTCTAGTCGTAAGTTTATCTAAAGTACATCTAAAATATATCCACCAAAAAACACCCCCCTGAAAATCTTTTGTAGTAAGCGTTTGCTAAAACACCACTGTTCTCAAACTACAATAAAAGTGTTCTCAAACTACAATAAAAGTGTTCTCAAACTACAATAAAAGTGTTCTCAAACTACAATAGTCATTCTTAAATTTTATTGTAAAATTCTCACTTCCAAGAGTTCAGGTTATATGCTATTTTATCTCAGTTAGAAAATTACAATAACTTGAGCGGAGGCGGCCCGGTGGATAGAAACTTAATCAAACATAGCGTAAACCTTTTGGAATACCCATTGTGGTTTCAGGATGAATGTTTGGCAGAAAACAGTCGCGGTGTGACCTGGTCTGACCGCGAAGGTTATATTTATCGAGCTGGTTACAAAGTTCCGGTTAAAACCGATGGGATCTTTCTTCTGTATCTGCTTTTGCAGAGCCAACGCAGCAACTATGCGCCAGAAATGGTTTTAACCAGGTATCAGGTTTTGAAAGATTGCAGCCTGGTGCCGTCTCAAGTTTGGTATGATCGGCTTGAAGATAGCCTTGAACGCTGGAAAATGGTCGGTGTTAGGTTTGAGGGCAGTTTTTATGATGGCCAAAACTATTCTTCAATAAACTTCGGCGTTATAGACTCCTGGAAGATTGATAAAACAACCAAGAGCCTGCATATCAGGTTCTCTCAAGAATTTCTGACAATGATGATGGGGAAGGGTTTTTTCAAATATATCAACTTCGCTGAGTTCAAAAAACTGCGTTCACCACTTGCGACTAGGCTTTATGAAATTCTGTGTAAGTCCTTTCATGGCCGGGATACTTGGGAAATCAACGCTATCAAAATGGCTGAAAAGATCCCGATGAAAGAGCGCTTTCCAGCTCATATCATTCCAAAAATCAAAACAGCAGTTAACCGTATCAACCGCTGCACTGACACTCAGTTTGTTCTGGAAACTCGACAGATTAAGGCTGGTCAGACTATTTTGTGTTTCAAAAAACAAACTGTCTCAAAGTCTGTGTTAATGTCACAACAGACAGACAGGAAGGCATTTGTAATGCCTGACAAGCCTGAAATCACTGTTTTAATCAATCTTCTTCCAGAGCAGCACCGATCACAAAAAACCATACTTGAGCCTGTTATAGCCTTTTACGAGATGCGCGGCGCTGATTATGTGGCCCGGAACATCCGCTATACCAACAAAAATGCAAAAAGCAATTATCGGCCATATCTTTTGAAGGCCTTACAGAATGATTACGGCCTTGCAATGCAGGAAGATGAAGAAGCCGCCCGGCAGATTGTTGCCCAGGAAGCCATGAAAGCACAGGTAATTGCTCAAAGTGAAGCTGTCGAGCAAAAGCGCCGGAAAGAGCAGGAAGAAAACAAGAAGCGCGCCCAGGCATATATTGAAAGCCTCTCGGAAAAATCCAGGTCAGATCTTCAGGCGGAAGCTATGGCCAATATGTCTGACAGCATCAAAGAAATCGTTCTGAAAAAGGGTCTTGGCAGCAAGATTATGTTGAATATGGCCATGGAAAACATTGCTTTGCAAAAGATTGCCGAAATCAATGTCAGTAAGCCTGTTCAGCCAAATCTGGAAATGGCTGCAGAACTTTGACTGTTCTCAAACTACAATAGTCGGAAAAGGACAAAAGCATGAAGAAAACGGCTTCCAACGACAATCTTGTAACTAAAATGGAACTCGTCAGAGAACTGGCGAAGAAATCCAAACTCACTCATTCTGTTGCCAAAGGCATTCTTAATAACCTGCTGGACATCATCGAGCGAAATCTGAAGAAGGAAAAGCGCCTGCAGATCATCGGTTTCGGTTCATTTTACACAAAACAGAAACCGGCCAGAACCGCAATCAATCCTAACACCCGTAAATCAGTCCAGGTGCCGGAAAAGAAGCTGGTTAAGTTCGCTCCAGGCAAAGCCTTACGCGAAGCCGTAAACAAGAAGTAACCACCAATTGAAACCCGGCAATTGTACTATACAATACCGGGTAGTTTTGAACTTATCTTTGCTGTATCATTTTGGCTTGATTACCAAGCTCATTATCAAGAAAGGATAAAGAATATGGGGAAATGCAAGTGTCCGAGATGTTTTGGAAAAGGGTATTTAGATGATAGAGATTTAAAAAGACTAAGACTCGGGAGCTCACACGCTGGCGAAAAGTGCGATTTTTGTGATGGCGATGGAAAAGTAGATAAAGACTACGATCGTGGAAGCGTTAGACCTGAAACTACAAGCCAAGATCGTATAAAGAGAGGAGGGTTATGTTTTATTACAAGTGCTTATGCAGAATATTTAAATAAAAGCGATGACTGCGCGGAACTAATGAAGCTGCGCCATTATCGTGATACCTATGTTTCAAATCTTAATAATGGCGACAATATTATACAAGAATACTATCGCATTGCTCCATTGATTCTGACAAGTCTGGACAAAAGCAAAGAAAAGGATGAGATTTTTAAACAGGTAATAATACCTAACCTAGAAAAATGTCTCAACTTAATAGAGGACAACAGTATGGAAGGCGCTTTCAACACTTACTCAAAAATGGTTTTAACTTTAAAATCGCTTACTAAGGTTGATTGAATAGTTTTATCTCATTTTGGGGAAAAATTTCTAAGCATATTGGACACCGATAAAAATTTTACGTTTGCTAAGGAATTATTAGTTGTTGCCATATAGCATCTGGTGCTAAGAAAAGCAGGCCAGGAAAAGGAAAAGCGTTGCTAAATGGAACGCGGCCCACGTCCTGTTGACCTGGCCAACACTCCGGCAGCTTCGCCGCCTCCGCTTTTGGCTAGGTATCGGGAAGCCCTTCGGGCTTCCGCAGGTGCGTGCAATGCCCGGCCCGCCTGCGCCAGGTTTCTGCCTCTGTCATTTATTGTCATCGGCAGACTTTTTACTGCCGGCCATGCCGCCAGTCGCTCCGGCAGTCCGGACATTGGGGCCGCTGTCCGGTTCGCAGTGACTTTCATTGCTATCCGGCGCAGATAAAAAGCAGACCGCACCCGGAGCCGCTTGCTGGAAGATCGGCGACCAGATAGAGCCCTGGCCGCCTCCAGCTTGTTGCGCCGCCGCGATCCCGGAACCGGGGTCGGCGGACGTCGCGCTTGAGGGCAGTTTAGATCCCCCGCCCACCCAGGGCTGCGCCAACGGTGCTAAACAAATCCGGGCGGTTGTCCAGCCGGCAAAGCCGTCTGGACACGTCTCATCATTACCCCTGGCAAGCTCCGAGGCGCAATGTAATGCCTGGTTTCGCTGGCGCAAAACCAGGCACCGGGCAAACCGCTCGCGCAATTATCGCGCCGGCCTCCTGCCGTCACGATAATTGCTTTGCTCACTGTCTGATAAACGCGTTTATCAGACCTTGCCTCTTCGCCTGCTAACGCAGGCTCGACCCCTGCGGGGCTTTACATCGCGCCTCTCCGGCCTCTGCCTGCCGTGAGCCCGGCAGGTGAGGCTTTACATAACAAAACGTTATGCAAACTTGCCAGGGGTAATGATGAGACGCACGCCGCTAACGCGGCTACCGCCCTAAAAAGGCACCCGGCCCGCGTCCTGTAGAGGTGTCAGGGTTCCGGCAGCTTCGCCGCCTCCACACCTGACACCTCCCGGAAAGCCCTTCGGGCTTCCGCAGGTCGCCGCAATGCCCATCTGCCCCGGCCGAGCCTCTACTGTTTGTCATTTATTGTCATCGTTCCATCTCTTCTGCGCCGCCAGGTTAAGAGTCGCCGCGTCATCTGGACATTGCGGCCGTGTGCCAAACGGTCTTAATCAGCTGGCCGGCAATCAGCAGCAGGCGCAATCCCTCCCACCGGCCCCCAGGGGCCTCCAGTTTATGAAAGAAAGTTGCCAGAGACAAAAAGTCTCCAGCAACTTTCTTTAATCCGATTAAATCTTTATTTCAGCTCTTTGTCTCTATAGAGAATTTGAGACCAAATGAATTTAAGAGATTCCACAGACTGCCGAATTCCGGATTTCCTTTTACAGAGAGCATTTTATACATACTTTCTCTGTTGAGCTTGGCTAAACCGGCAACACGGCTCATTCCTTTAGCTTTAGCGATATCCTTGAGGGCAAGTAGAAAAATTTGAATATTATCGCTTTCTATAGCCTCTTCCAGAGAGGCGTTAAGATATTCTGCCGCTTCTTCAGGGTCTTTTAAAGCTTTTAACAGGCCTTCTTCATAGGAATTTGATGGCCTTACAGTCTTAGTCTTATTCATATTCCTTCATCCTCCTTTTGTAATCGCCTAAATACTCGGTTGCCGTTTTTATATCAGCACGTTGTGTTGACTTGTCGCCACCACAGAGCAGAAGCATCATCTTATTGCCAACACGAGCAAAATATACTCGATAGCCCGGGCCGTAATCCAATTTCATTTCCATGATTCCAGGTGCAACCACATTAAAATTACCCGGATTGCCAGCTCGCAGCTGGTTTATTCTGGCGCGAATCTTGGCACGGCCTTTAATGTCTTGCAGTGCCTTTAGCCATTCAACAATTGGCTCGTTTCCGTCTGGT
>JAQVBQ010000023.1 GCA_028690215.1 Bacteroidales bacterium
TGCGGGTTTTCAGGGTGCTGCTTTTAGATTTACACCATAATTTTCAATATGAGAATATGGTGTATTTTTGTTTTATAACAAGTTAACCGGAAAGAGAAAGTGAACTATGGTGCTGCTTAGTTTTTGAGAACTATGTTCCGCATTAGACTTTCTCTTTCTCATATTGAAATCACAAATTAGAATTTTAAGTTTCCAGACTTATTAAAAGCATTGGTAGTCTCAATATATTCGGTTAACCCTAAAGCATATCAAAATTATGAATAAAAAATGGTTTATCGGGATTGATGTCGCAAAATTAACTTTGGATGTGGCTATACATTCAGAAGATGGCAAACTGGATGAAAATTACAAAAGAGTAATCAATGATATTAAAGGTTTTAACGACTTACTTAAGTGGTTACAAAAGAAAAGGATTGAATGTAGTGAAACAATTTTTTGCATGGAGCACACCGGGGTCTATGGCCTTGAAATTCAGTCATTCTTTGAGCGCAATGGAATTGATTACTGTGTTGAATCCCCTCTCCAAATCAAACGCTCATTGGGTTTAGTAAGAGGAAAAAATGATAAAATTGATGCATTTCGAATAGCATGGTATGCTTATACATTTAGAAAAAAGATCAAAATGAGTCATTTACCTCATGAAACTATTACAAATCTACACAAGCTACTGATAGAAAGAAAGCACTATGTTCGACAAATTGCTTCTTATAAGCAACAGGTGAGTGATTTAATGAAGTATGAAACAGCCCAGGCAGTACAAAGAAAGCAAAAGGTTATGTCACATCTCAGTGAAGTACTCTCTGATGTAGAGTCGCAAATCAATGCTATGGTTACCCTAGACACAGAAATACGACATAACTATAAGCTATTATTGACAGTTCCTGGTATTGGTCATATCAATGCAATTACTACAATAGTCAATACTCAGAACTTTACTTCATTTAATAACGCAAGACAATATGCCTGCTACATTGGCGTGGCCCCGTTTGAGCACACTTCAGGAATTAGTATTAATGGAAAAACAAGAGTGTCAAAACTAGGTAACAAGCAGGCAAAAGTGGAATTGACTCAAGCTGCAAGGAGCGCAGTCGTTCATGATCCCGGAATCAAAGCTTATTTTTGGAGAAAGTTTAGCGAGAAGGGATCTACCCGAGACGCCTATGGTGTTGTTTTAAATGCTGTTAAATTCAAGTTGTTACTAAGGATGTTTGCTGTGGTAAAAAGAGATTCAGGATATATTAAACTTGCATACGCATGATTGCCACATTAGCGGAACTACATTAATTAATTAGTGCTAATGTTGGTGTTGAATGTACGCAAACTAGATTACTAGACAAAAGGTCCATAAAAAGCTTTGGCGCATTCTGTTAATATGTCCCAAAGGAGATAGCCCTCCTTAATGATTTGAATATAAAAGTTTTCACGAAAACATATAGTGGAGAATATCTCTTCACCGGTACTCTATGTTGTGTGTTTGAAAAATAGAGAGTTACAATTATCAATAAAATTTTTTGGTAAAGTCTTAGAATACGGAACGCCTCCCTTCGGTCGTTGAACGGTCCTCGCACTTTTCCTGAAAACCCGCGGCGAAATCGGCTAAAAAACAACGCACCCTTCTGCTTAGCTGTTATGATCTCCTTAATGTATTTAAACATTTAGAATTTGTAATTCTCAAATAAAAGTAATTACTTTGTATATACAAATTGCTAAATTATGGAAATACCGGTAATAAACATAGGAAACTCTAAAGGGATAAGGCTTTCGAAATCCATTTTGGAACAGTACAACATTACGGGTTCTGTAGAGTTAATTTTGGAAAAGGGGAGGATTATATTAAAGCCGAAATCTATCCCGAGAAAGGGTTGGGATGAAATGTTCAAGAAAATGCATAAGGAAGGGGATGATAAGTTGGTGATTGATGACATTTTTAACGACGAAACTTTTGAGGAATGGAAATAAGGCAGTATGAGATTTTTCTTTTAAACCTCGATCCTACAGTAGGTAGTGAGATGAAGAAGGTTAGACCTTGTGTCGTTATTTCTCCCAATGAGATGAACAGGTATCTTCAAACGGTTGTCATAGCTCCAATAACAAGTTCTTCGAAGCCATACCCGACAAGGGTTGAAATAACCCTGGAAGAGATTAAAGGGTGGATAGTATTAGACCAAATAAGGAGTGTTGATAGGATAAGGATAATTCGAAGTCTGGGTCGCTTAACGGAAAAAGAGATTGATAAGGTTAAGAGTGTGATCCGGGAAACTTACGTGGATTAAAATTAGTTTCGCTATTCCTAATCGTCCTCTGCGGTGAAAAAAATAGTTATTCACCGCAGATTTGCGGCGAATAATTAGTATATTTACCGCATAATTGGTTTTAAAGGATGGGAAAGTACATTTACGAGCAAAAAAACTGGACTGACTTTTATTGGGATGATAAGGTCATAAGTGCTCTATTTGGGGAGGTCAGGCTTATGCAGGGTAAGATTATAGGGCAAATGAACTCTATTGGCTTTTCTGCCAAGGAGGAGGCAACTCTTACCACCCTGACTCTGGATGTGGTTAAGTCATCTGAGATTGAAGGAGAGTTGCTTAACTACGAACAGGTACGCTCATCTATTGCAAGGCGTCTGGGTGTTAATGCTGCCGGGCTTGTACCGAGTAGCCGTCACATTGAGGGTGTTGTGGAGATGATGCTTGATGCCACTCAACGCTATAGTTTGCCTTTGACTGAAAAACGTCTGTTCGGTTGGCATGCGGCACTTTTTCCAACAGGTTACAGTGGCCCTTATGAAATAGAGGTGGGCAGATTCCGTACGGGTGAAATGCAGGTTGTTTCGGGTGCATTGGGTAAAGAGAGGGTGCATTACGAGGCTGTAAAACCGGAAAATGTACCGGCTGAAATGGACAAGTTTTTTAGTTGGTTCAATAATGACAGTAAACTTGATCCTGTGATTAGAGCTGCTATTGCCCATTTTTGGTTTATAATCATACACCCCTTTGATGACGGAAATGGCCGGGTTGCTCGTGCAATAACTGATATGTTGCTTGCGCGTGCCGAGAATAGCGGTGAGCGTTTTTACAGTATGTCGAGTCAAATCTTAGTAGAACGCAAGCGTTATTACGAGGTGTTGCAAAAAGTTCAGTACAGTACAGGTGATATAACAGAATGGCTCGATTGGTTTTTACATTGTCTGAAAAACGCAATGGTTCCTACAGAAAACACAACTCAGAAAGTGTTGAAGAAGGCGGAATTTTGGAAAAAACACGAGCAAACTGTCGTCAATGAAAGGCAACGTATAATGCTCAATATGTTTTTTGACGGATTTGAGGGTAAATTGAAAACCTCGAAATGGGCAAAGATTACCAAGACTTCTACTGACACCGCATTGCGTGATATCAAGGATTTGATTGAAAAGGGTATCTTAAAGCAAACAGAAGACGGAGGTAGAAGTTCCAATTATGAATTGACTGATATTTAAATAAGCATTAAATTGCAATAAATTAAACATTATACGATTATGAAATATCTTCCTGTGAAACATCTTCTATTGGGGATGTTGCTTTTTTTGTGCCCGGTATTGAACTCGGCAAGGGCTGAGGGGTTGAAAACCAAAGATTTGTATCAGCTTATCGAGAGGATTGTGCCGGGCAAATCGTCGGAGTTCGTTATTGGTGATTTGAAGGGGGCAGGGGATAGGGAGATGTTTGAGCTGAGCGGCAAGGATGGGAAGATTGTCATAAAGGGAACGAGCAACCTTGCTGTTGCAAAGGGGTTCGGTTGGTATTTGAATAATTATTGCCACACAAGGGTCTCTTGGTATAAGGATGATAAGGTTGTTGTCCCGGATGTGTTGCCACAGGTTGATTCGGTTGTGACTCAGGAGTGCCGCTTTGAAAAGCGCTTTTTCCTGAATTATTGCACTTTCGGTTATACTATGCTGTGGTGGCAATGGGAAGACTGGGAGAGATTCATCGACTGGATGGCTCTCAATGGCATCAATATGCCTTTGGCGATTACCGGTCAGGAGGCTGTCTGGATGGAGGTGTGGAAGGGTCTTGGTATGAGTGAGGATCAGATCAGGGCATATTTTACCGGTCCGGCTCACCTTCCTTGGCACAGGATGGGAAATCTTGACGGGTTTCTGGGCCCTTTGCCGCAGGATTATATTTCTCATCAGCTGGATTTGCAGAAGAGGATTCTGAAGAGGGAGCGCTCTTTTGGGATGACTCCTGTGCTTCCTGCCTTTGCCGGCCATGTGCCGAAAGCGATTAAGGAGAGGTACCCCGATGCAAAGATCACCTGTATGGGCTCTTACGGCACGGGTGATGAGTACAATGCCTTCTTCCTGGATCCTATGGATCCTCTGTTTATCAAAATTCAGAAGAGGTTTCTGGAGGTTCAGACTAAATATTTCGGAACTGACCACTATTATGGAGCCGATCCGTTCAATGAGATGGACCCGCCTGAGACAACTCCTGAATATCTGGCTTCTGTTTCAAAAACCATCTATGACGGCATGCAGAGTGTCGATCCTAAGGCTGTCTGGGTTCAGATGGGCTGGACTTTCTACTATATGAAACTGTGGAAAGATGATCCGGAACGCTTGAGGGCGATGATTCAGGCTGTTCCTGAAGGGAAGATGGTAATTCTGAACTATTTTTCGGAAGAGGAGGAGGTGTGGAGGAATACCAACGCTTGGCACGGAGCACCTTATGTATGGTGCTATCTGGGTAATTTCGGTGGAAATACCGAGATGGCCGCTCCGATTATCAAGGTTGCAAAGAGGCTCCCTGCGGCAGAGAGTGATCCTGCGCACGGTAAGCTTTACGGTATCGGTTCTACGCTGGAGGGGTTCGGGGTCAACAGGTTTATGTTTGAATGGCTTTTCGAATATGCCTGGGACAAGGGCGTGGCAAATGTGGATGAATGGATTGCAGGATATGCAAAATCAAAGACTAAGATTGATGATCCGGTTGCTCTGGATGCATACAGAAGGTTGATGCACCTTGTCTACAACGATCAGGTTTCCGGTGTGGCGACAGGGAGTTTGATGCAGGCTCGCCCGCTTCTGACCGGGCTCAAGGGGTATCAAAGACCTAACAAGTATGATTACAAAGAGTTGGAAAACATTTTAACCCTAATGCTCTCGGTTGATGAGAAAAGCCTGCAGAGTGCAGATTACCAGAAGGATCTGGTTTTGGTAACAAAGCAGATTCTTGACAATATGATTATCTCTTCAAGAGCGAGGGTAAATGATGCCTATGTCAACAAGGACTCGGTTGAATTGGAGAAACAGACCACATTTTTCCTCGGGATTCTGGACGATCAG
This sequence comes from Bacteroidales bacterium, assembly GCA_028690215.1. Lineage (GTDB taxonomy): Bacteria > Bacteroidota > Bacteroidia > Bacteroidales > UBA932 > Bact-08. The sequence continues at coordinate 5,330 of JAQVBQ010000023.1, forward strand.
GACCGTCTGTTGGCAACGCAATCGGAATTCCTTTTAGGTAAATGGAATAACGATGCGCGCAAATTTGGGAAGGACTCTGCAAGCAAGGCTTACTATGAGAAAAACGGCCGGGTCTTGATAACAACCTGGGGAAATGAGGGGAATGAAATTATTGACTATGCGAGCAGGGATCTGTCGGGCCTAATCTCCTCATACTACAAGGTGAGGTGGGAGATGTTCTTTAACAAACTTAAGGCCAATCTTAAGAGTGGCGAACCTTTGGACATGGATAAAAGTAACCGGGAGATGGCGGCTTTTGAATGGAAATGGACCGGCCAGCAACAGGATTTCAACAGCGAACCTAAAGGCAACCCTTTGGAAATTGTTAAAATAATTCACAAAAAATACATTGAGAGCGGGCTTTAGCCTGCTCTTAATATCTCCTTGCCCCGTCCTTAATCACTACGTCGTAAACCTTAGGAGTTATGCCGAATTTCTCGGTGTACTCCTTTGTGGCTTGTTCTATGAAGTTATCGTGTAGCTGCTCCTTAACGAGGTTTATGGTGCAGCCTCCGAAGCCACCGCCCATTACACGGGAACCGGTTACTCCGTATTTGCGTGCACATTCATTCAGGAAGTCCAGCTCTTCACAGCTTACTTCATATTTCTTGCTCAGCCCTTCGTGTGTCTCGTACATCTTTTTGCCTACTGTCTCATAATCTCCGGCTTTTAGTGCATCGCAGGCATCCAGCAGACGTTTTATCTCTTCGATGACAAATTCGGCCCTCATGTAGTCCTCTTGTGTCATGTCGGCGGCGGCCTCATTGAGCATCTCAAGTGTGGCATCGCGGAGCAGCATAACCTCCGGGTGACGTTTCCTTATCGCCGCCGCCGCACTCTCGCACGACTCACGGCGTTTGTTGTATGCCGAGGAGGCAAGTTCGTGGGCTACACAGGTGTTTATCAATACAACCTTGTAGCCGCTTGGGTTGAATGGGACATATTCGTACTCCAGTGAACGGCAGTCGAGCCTTATCAGTGATCCCTCCTTGCCGAAGCATGAGGCGAACTGGTCCATGATCCCGCATTTGACTCCCACATAGTTGTGCTCGGTTGCCTGGCCGATCTTTGCAATGGTGAAGAGGTCAAAGCCAAGGTTGTACATGTCGTTTACGGCAAATCCGAAACAGCTCTCCAGCGCGGCGGAGGAGGACATCCCCGCGCCCAGTGGCACATCTCCGGCAAAAACAGTGTCGAATCCCTCTACTTTAGCTCCTTTGAGAGTCATCTCCCTGCAAACTCCATATATATATTTTGCCCATTGCTTTGCCGGCAGCTTCTCAAGTGTGAACTCCTCACTTTCGTCCAGATCTGCGGCATAAGCCCTGAACCTATCAGTTCCGTTGCTCTTTATTACGCAGTACATAGCTTTGTCAATGGCTCCGGGAAGTACAAACCCACCGTTGTAATCTGTATGTTCTCCTATGAGGTTTACCCTGCCGGGTGCTGTATATAATATGCCGTAACTTCCGTACAATGACCGGAATTTCTCTTTCAAAGAAGCTGTATCCATTGTGATTTGATTTGTTTTAAAAAATGTGTGATACAAATATAAGAACCATTTCAAAAAAAAAAGAGTGTCTTGAAAGACACTCTCGATGCTATACCGGGTTTATAAAATTTAAGCTTTCTTAACGTTAACTGCATTTAAACCTTTTCTGCCCTCTTCGAGGTCAAAAGTCACCTCATCATTTTCTTTGATCTTTTCCTTCAGTCCATTTGCGTGTACGAAGTACTCTTTTGATGTTGCGCTGTCTTTGATAAAGCCAAATCCTTTAGTCTCATCGAAGAACTTTACTATTCCATTGTTCATTTTGTGAAATTATTATGAGTTTACAAGGTACTCATAATAATTGAAATATTCTCAAAAATCTCAAGCAACTTTAATCTTTGTATCACCGGGCTTCAAACTATACACAACACCTTTTACCCTCTGAGCCCACTCAAAGTGCGAGTGTTTTTTATCAAAAGTCTGCCATGGTATTGGCTTTCCGATGATCACTTTTATAGTTTTGCCTTTTTTTCTGAAGAGCTCACTAGGGAGAAGTATTAGTTCGATATTTGCCTTTATGCCGAAAAAATTCCTGAACATGTAGATAAAAAAGAAGAGGTTGGAATTTCTTCCCTCAAATCGGATTGGTACAATATCTCTTTGGCTTGAAATTGATTTTGTTATAAAACTCTTCTGCCAGTCGCAGTCCTGGAATTTGCCGTGATATCTTCTCGACACCTCGCCCGCAGGGAAGTGGGAGATTGGTTCATCCTGATTGTAGACCTCCTCGAGTGCTTGCAGATAGTCTCTTGAAGAGCCGTCGAAGACATTTACTGCCGCAATGAATGGCCTCAACTGGGGAACATAGAGGAATGCCTCATTTGCGATAGCCTTGACAGAACCGTATTTCCGGGTTATTATTCTTGTAAGTATAAGTCCGTCCAATATGCCGAAGGGGTGGTTGGCTGCAAAGAAGCATCGTCCGTTTTCGGGAAGGTTTTCTATCCCGGTTATCTCAACGTTTACCTTAAGCTCATCTATAACCGCAGGCAGGAATTCGTTCCCGATTTTATCATGATATTTATTCATGATGCGGTTCATCTCATCTTCACAAATGATCCTTGCAATAATCCTGGTGATGAAATCCGGCAGGGATCCAAGTCTCTTTGAGCCGCTTCCGGCCAATACCCTCTTTATATCTATATACTTTACCTGTTCTGTCATATTCTCTTTTTCTCTCCTCTATGCAATTTTGCAGCCAGAGAGATTTTGTTGATTAAATAAATATCTGGGAAAGAAGCCGTTTAATCAGCCTTTTATTGTAAAATAGAAGACGGAGCCCTTGTCAATCTCACTCTCAACCCATATTTTGCCGTCGAGCATCTCAACATAAGCCTTGGATATTGAGAGTCCCAGCCCGCTGCCCTCATAATCTCTTGCAATAGTCTCACTACCCTGTCTGAATCTTTCAAAGACTATTTCAATCTGATCCGGAGTCATTCCGATTCCGCTGTCTTTGACATAGAAGGTGTATTCATTGTCGGTATGAGAGTATCCTATCTCTATAAAACCCTTATCTGTGAATTTGATTGCGTTTCGGGTAAGGTTTGTGAGGATTGCATAGAGTTTCTCCTTGTCGGAATTGATGGCGGGATTCTCATCTTTCAATGGATTGACTATTATTAATTCGATGTTCTTCGCCTGAGTTTGAGGCAAAAAGAAGTGGTACATATAATCAAGTAATTCGTTGATATACAACTCTGTTATCATCGGTTGTACCAAGTCGCTCTCCAGTTTGGAGATTTTGATTATATCGTTTATTATGTTCAGAAGGCGTTCCCCGCTCTTCTCAATAACTCTTATATACTCCTGCTGCTCCTCACCGCTCAGTTTTGGCTCTTTGAGCAACTCTGTGAATCCGATTATTCCGTTCATAGGAGTTCGAATCTCGTGGCTCATATTGGCGAGGAAAGAGGTTTTAAGGCGTTCACTCTGCTCGGCCATCTCTTTAGCCTTGATAAGCTCCTCCTCATTCTTTTTCTGAAGTGTAACATCTCTTCCAATGCCTACCAATCCGATCATGGTCCCATTATCGTCAAAGATCGGGGATTTTCTGATGTCAAGAAGAGAATAGACTCCGTTGAAATATCCTTTCAGAATGTAGTGTACAGGCTTCTCGGATTCAAGTACGTCCATGTCGGAATATCTGGTCTGGTCATCAATTGTATTCCACATTTCAACACCCGGGTGTTCCTTATTGGAACGCTCCAGAAAATAGGAGTATGTTTTTCCTATCGGCTCATCTGTATCTTTTGCCAAGAGGATAGTGTCACACATGGTTTTGTTTACGAAGATGTATCTCTTCTTGAGATCCTTTGCCCAGAGCAGGTCCGGCATGTTGTCTGCCATAAGCCTGAATAGTGAGTATAATCTGTAATAACGCTCTTCAGCATTTACAACCTCCCTCTCCTTGAGGATCAGGTCTGTAATGTCATTAATTATTATTAGGCGGCTTCCTGGTGTGTTTTTCAGTGGTTTCTTTGTTATCTGGAAAATAAAGTTCTTCCCATTGATATCTATCGCAATACGGTTATATTCATTGGAATCTATAAGCGCATCAAGCAGTGGTGTTGTAGCTGCCCCGACTGAGAAGATGCTTAATCCGTGCACTTTACAATTTTCAATGCCGAGGAGGTTTAGGGCTGCCTTGTTTATGTCAAGTATTCTCTCTTGCTTGTCCAATGCCAGGATCCCGTCAGGAATGTTCTCAACAAGAGCCTCCCTTGCTACAGGAACAAGATTGAGCAATTTTGTATATGATATGGCATAGATTAATATAATACCACTTATAGCAATGCTTGCAGGAGCAAGGTCCAGCCCCGGGGCTATATTTATTCCTGCAATGTAAAATATACTTGATGTCCATGGTATCAATGAGCCGATAAGGATTACAATGCCTTGTTGCCTATACCTCCCTTTGTGCTTGATAAGGAAAATGAGTATCAGGACAGAACCCAGACCCATCATCAGATATGAGAATAATACATATACAAGCCAAAAGACAGGCCCATGATAGAACTCCATAAGATTTGTCTCTGGATATATGGCGGAGAAACCGGACCAGACAAGATGATCTGTCTTATTTAGCCAAAGCAGGCAAAGTGTTACAAGGAAAGGTAGTAGATATAGGATTATATATTTGGTTTTTAGATATCTATCTCTTTCAGTGAATCTGAGGATAAACATAAGAAAAATAGCAGGGGTGAAAACCCCTCCTACATACTCCATTTTTGCCCAAAAGACCTTCTCTGCCACTGTCATGGCTGATGTTGAAAAGATTATCCAAAAAGCACCAAATCCGGATGCGAACATTAACCAGGCCAGCTCTTTTGCACCTTTAATCTCTTTTTTATTCCATGCAAGCACTACACCAAAGAACGAAACAAGAGCGGTTATCAGGTACATCATGGAATATATAGTATAGTGCTGTGTCATTGAGTCTGGTGGAATTTTGCATAAAGATATGACAAAAAAAATGACATTGGCGCAGTTTGAAGTATCTGCTTGAAGTAAAACACATACCTCAAACTGTGCCAATGTGTCCTCTGCCGCCGATTTTTATATTAGAGATATGTAGAATCAGGGAAATTTTCAGCCGGAGGGAGCTCGCTTTTAGATTTACACCATGATTTCAATATGAGGATTGTGGTGTATTTTTGTTTTTATAACAAGTTAACCGGAAAGAGAAAGTGAACTTAGAGCTAAGCCAGTTTATTAACAGAACTATCAGTCGCAATAGACTTTCTCTTTCTTATATTGAAAAGCACAAATTAGAATTTTAAGTTTCCAGACTTATTAAAAGCATCTGTCGTTTCAATATTCGGTTAACCACTAAAATCAAAATTATGAATAAAAAATGGTTTATTGGGATTGATATCTCAAAATTGTCATTGGATGTAGCTATTTATTCCGATGGTGTAGACCGTCATGCAGATCACATTAAAGTAACCAATGACATTTCAGGCTTCCGGCAATTATTGAAATGGTTAAAGGAGGTAAAAGTTGATTATAAGCAATCTCTTTTCTGCATGGAACATACAGGGTTATATGGTCAGGATATTCAATATTTTCTTTCCAGGAAAGGGATTACATATTGCATGGAATCCCCACTGCAAATTAAGCGGTCCCTTGGACTTGTCAGAGGTAAGAATGATAAAGTAGATGCCCAACGGATTGCCTGGTATGCCTATACATTCAGGGATAGGATCAAGGCCAGTCACTTACAGCCGGAAGCACTCCGTATCCTGCAGAGATTACTTGTTGAGAGAAAGCACTATGTAAAACAAATCGTCTCCTACAGACAACAAAAAGCAGATGTAATTAGCCATGAGACAAAGCAGACATCAAAAAGAAAAACAAAGATGCTGAAATATCTTGATAACATGCTTTTGCAAGTAGAGTCACAAATGATGGAAATAATCACCTCTGACAGTTTAATCAACAATAACTATAATCTTTTATTGTCTATACCTGGCATTGGGATCATAAATGCAATAACAACAATAGTCAACACCCAAAATTCCACTGCCTTCTCGAATGCAAGACAATACGCCTGTTATATTGGGATAGCTCCCTTTGAGCATACATCCGGAACAAGCATTAATGGCCGGACATGTGTCTCCAAATTCGGCAATAAACAGGCAAAAGCGGAATTAACCCAGGCAGCCAGAAGCGCTGTGATGCATGATCCAGGAATAAAATCTTACTTCCAGAGAAAATACAACGAGAAGGGAGCAACGAGGGATGCTTACGGTATTGTTCTAAATGCAGTCAAATTTAAATTGGTACTTAGAATATTTGCTGTAGTAAAAAGGGGCTCACAATATGTAAAACTGACATATGCTTGATATAACTCACATTAGTTGACCTATTCCTTAAACCTAGTGCTAATGTTGTGTGTTGGATTAAACGCAAATTAGATTACTAGACATCAGAGGTCCATAAAAAGCTTTAGCAAATCCAAGTCACGTTAGCTAAGGGGTGCTAGTTCACCAATGTGCATTTGAATGTTTTATTTGTTCAAATTTATGCTTACGGTAAGGAATTTTTCTTGCTATAATGCTTTATATTTCAACATCTAAGAGATATTAGATTTTGGGTCTTCAAATAACAATCAAAATTATATTTGGAAAAGTCTTAGAATACGACTGAGGATGGACTTCCCTGATTCTACATATCTTAATTAACAAGTAAGCGGCGACAGAGGAAGTGACAAAGTGAAAGTGGTAAAATATGTTAAATATCAGCAATATATAATTTATTTAGTTATGGTTGGGAGAAATAATTGAAATTTTGTAATATAAAATATTGTGTATGAAAAAATAATTGTCATCTTTGTAAAACAAAAAGAGAAGTATGATTCTAGTCAACAATAATTTCAACCTTAATAATGGCAATAATAATTTATTGTCAAGGGGAAGTTGTTGATGATCTGATAAATATAAAAATTGTCGAAACCTCCCCTGAAATTCAGCGGAGGTTTTTTTATTGCAAAAAATTAAACTAAAATTTTATGGAACAAACATTCATCCCCGATGGTTACAAATCATCACTAGACATCTGGCAGACAGAACAAGGAATCAAATTTATCAAGGACACATTCCAGATAGCTTTGTCTTCGGAACTTAAACTGAGAAGAATAACCGCACCGCTTTTCTTGCAGGCAGGTACGGGCCTTAACGACAATCTTAACGGAGTTGAGGCTCCTGTAAGTTTCAAGGCAAACAGGGATAATGGAAATAGGGCTGAAATTGTTCAATCTCTCGCAAAGTGGAAGAGGTTTGCATTGTGGAGGCATAATTTCAAGCCGGGGATTGGTGTTTATACAGATATGAATGCTATAAGACCGGATGAGGTTACAGATAATATTCACTCTTTGTATGTGGATCAGTGGGATTGGGAGAAGGTTATCAAACCGTCAGAGAGAACTGTCGAGACTCTTTACAGTTGTGTAAGACGCATATATTCTGCAATAAGACGTACACAGTTTCTTCTCTCTGAACGCTTCCCGGTTTTGGATGCATTTTTGCCGGACGATATAACATTCCTGCATGCACAGGATCTGCTGGAGATGTATCCGGAGCTGACTCCACGCGAAAGAGAGGCTGAGGCGGCGAAGAGGTATGGTGCAATATTTATCAGAGGAATCGGAGGAAAACTCTCCGACGGTACCATTCACGACGGCCGCTCCCCGGATTATGACGATTGGTCAACACCAACAGGTGACGGATCTCTTTCAGGCGGTGTGCCTCTTTCAGGCCTCAACGGCGATATTGTTATCTGGAATCCGGTTTTGCAATCACCATTTGAAATCTCCTCTATGGGCATCAGGGTAAATCCCGAATCGCTTGACAGACAGTTGTCCGAAAGAGGTGCCGATGACAGGAGGGGTCTCTATTTCCACAAGTTGCTGCTTGAAGGCAAGCTCCCTCAGACAATGGGAGGCGGCATAGGTCAGTCAAGATTGTGCATGCTTCTTCTCAAGAAATGTCACATCGGGGAGGTTCAGTCATCAATGTGGCCTGAGGAGACTTTGAGGAAATGTGAGGATAGGGGTGTGTTCATCTTTTAGCCCAATTGGCTATATTTGGGAAAATAATTAAAAGATGAGATTTAAAGGAGCAATTTTTGACCTTGACGGCACCCTGATTGACTCGATAGAAGATATAGCGGATTCAATGAACGCTGTGCTCAGGGAGAACGGTTTCCCTGAACACGACCTTAAATCGTACAAGATATTTGTGGGGAATGGCATAAAGACTCTTGTCCGAAGGGCTCTTCCGAAAGATTCGGCAGAGGAGGTGATTGAGCGGTGTTTTATGGCTATGATGACAAGATATGAGAGTTTTTGCGATGTCAAGAGCGCTCCATATAACGGAATTCCGGAGCTGTTGGACGAGCTTCAAGTAAGAGGGGTGAAGATGGCGGTCCTATCCAATAAGGCTGACAGGATAACAAAAAGGGTTATCGCTACTCTGCTTCCCGGGACACCGTTTGTAAATGTCGAGGGGCTGAAAGATGAGGCTACAAAGAAGCCGAATCCCGCAAACGCACTTAAAATCTGTGATAATATGGGTGTCAGCCCGGAGGAGATAATTTATCTCGGCGATACCGGAATTGATATGGAGACAGCCAAAAGAGCCGGTTTTTATGCAGTGGGTGTGTTATGGGGGTTCAGGGGAAAGGATGAGTTGGTTTCAAACGGAGCAGATATATTGATAAGTACACCTGACGAGGCTTTAAAATTATTGTAATCAGATATGCCAAATTAAAATCGTATATTTGAAATACTTACAATAATTATATGAAGGTAAACATAATCGGTGGCGGAGTATCAGGATTGACATTAGGTTGTTATCTGCAGATGTACGGTTTCAGTACAGAGATTTTCGAGAAAAATCCGGTTTCCGGCGGATTGTGTGCGACCTGGAAAAGAGATGGTTATACTTTTGATGCGAGTATCCATTGGGTACTGGGGTCAGGTGAGGGGAGTGCCTTTTATAAGCTGTGGTCTCAGCTTATAGATATGAAATCTGTGGAATTCATTACTCATGAAACTTGTCTGGAGGTGGAGCTTAAAAATAACCGGGATAAGTATGGTGACAGTGTGTTCAGGCTCTATACCGATGTCAGCCGGCTTGAGAGGTATCTTCTCGATATAGCTCCTGAAGACAGACGCATGATTAAGGGGGTGATAACTCTAATACACACCATGCAGAATTATGAGATGCCTCCTATGATTTCCGAAATTCCGGAATTGCAGACAATGCGTCAGAAGATGAAGATGATAAAGTATCTTCCGTTTGTCAGGCAATATCTTAAATGGAGAGGTGTCACCAATATCAAGTTTGCCAAGAAACTCCGGAATCCTTTTCTCAAAGAGGCATTTGAGTTGCTGTACGACGGTGATGAGGTCAACCTTTTGGTTACAACCATGCCTTTGGCTTTCTATGATAAAAAGAGTGCGGGATACCCTATCGGAGGTTCTCTCAGGTTTGCAGAGAGGATAGAAGAGAGATACCGGGAGCTCGGGGGCAGGATTAACTACAACAGGGAGGTCTCCCGTATTGTTGTGGAGAGTGACAGGGCAAAGGCTCTTGAGTTCAGCGATGGTTCAATCTCTGAGTCGGATGTCACAATATCGGCTGCCGACTGGCATTTTACAGTTTATAAAGCTTTGGAGGGAAGATATGTGAACGAGCAGATTGAGAGGCTGGCAGAGCTGAGGGTTTTGAAGTTATATCCCGCTGTAATTATGGTCTCTCTCGGCATAGCAAGGTCCCTTAAAGATTTACCCCACTATTTCAGGTTTCCTCTCTCCAGACCATATACTTCGCCTGACGGGACTGTGTATGAAAGGCTGGAGGTCCATGTTCGCAATTACGATCCTACTTTTGCTCCTGAAGGTAAAACTTCTGTTACCATGAGCTTTTTTACCATAGAGGGTGCGTTCTGGATTGACCTCCGGAAAAGTGACAGAAATCTTTATGAAAAGTATAAGAGAGATCTGGCGGAGCATATGATTGACGAGCTGGATAAAAAGCTGGGAGATATAAGGGAGAAGATAGAGGTTACAGATGTTGCGACTCCTGCAACATATCAGAGATATACAGGGAACTGGCAAGGTGCTGCTCAGGGTTGGTTCCCGGGCAGTAATCTTGTGGCAAAATCTCCTGTAGGCATCGATTTACCGGGTTTAAAGGAGTTCTATTACACAAGCCAGTGGTCAATACCGGGGGGAGGATTGCCCTCTGTACTGAAAGCATCTCACGATCTGGCACAGAAACTCATGCTTAAATACAAAAGTTGAATCATTTTTATTAATTTTGATACACTTAAACCTATCCGGAAAATAGTCAGAACAATGAAATCCTTATTTAAAACAAGGCTCGGTTGTCTTTTGCTTTTAATTGCTCTCATAGCCCCATGCGGTTGTAAAGAGAAAAAAGCCGGAAGTGAGATTCAGAGTCAATCGAATGACACTCTCCCTCCCAGTGATTACAAAGGAAAAGAGCTTCGTAAAGTAACCTTTCTCCCATATTGGGTTGCAACTGCTCAGTTTGCAGGGTACTATGTGGGCATCGAGAAGGGAATATACCGTAAATATGGTATTGATCTCTCCATTATCCCATTTAAACCGGTTGTCACATCCACAACTCCTATCTCCACAGGTGAAGCTGATTTTGCTGCAATGTGGCTTGCAAATGCTATTGAGCTTAAAGCAAACGGAACAGATATCGTCAATATAGCCCAGCCATCGTTCCGATCATCAACCATGCTGATTACCAAAAGGGCAAGTAATATCGAGTCGCTGAAGGATATGAATCTCAGGCGTGCCGGAATATGGGCTGGGTATGAGATGCTCCCGAGGGCACTTTTTGCAAAATACAAACTGGATGTCAACATCATCCCGATAGGTAATACCAACAGCCTTTTCCTGATAGGCGGGGTAGATATAATCATTGCCAACTGGTTTGACGAGTATCATGCAATTATTAACTCGGGATATGACTCAGAGGAGCTGAATACATTTTTCTTTGCCGATTATGGGTTTAACTTCCTGGAAGACGGGATATACTGCCTATCTGAGAAGTTACAGAAGGATCCTCAACTTTGCAGGGATTTTGTCCTGGCCACACTTGAAGGTTGGAGGTATGCCTTCACTCATCCTGAGGAGGCAATAGATATTGTGGTCAAATATGCCAAAAACGAGAAGGTTGCGGTAAACAAGATCCATCAGAAGTGGATGCTCGACCGCTATAGGGATCTTTATCTTCCCGAAGGGGCCACGGATTTCAACAATACACTTTCAACAAAGGATTATACACTGGTAGCGGGGATTCTCAAAGATAACGGTACAATAAAGGAGATTCCGGATTTCAACCGGTTTTATCAACCTATAATCAAGGAGAGATAATATGAAAATTCTAAAACAGGAGAGAGGGATCTCTTTTAAACTCATACTCTATATTTTTACAAGCACTGCACTTGTTTTCTTTCTCATATCTCTTTACAGCTACCAGATTTCCAAAAAGGCGGTACACAGCAATCTAGTTGAAAATGCAGAGGCGCTTACTAAAAATGCAGTCCTTCAGGTAGAGAAGGTTCTCGCATCTGTGGAGAAGGTTCCAATGAATATGGCAAAGATGATTGAGTCAGGTGATTACACCAAGGATGAACTGATTGAGCTGCTCAAACAGGAGGTTAGCAATAATCCTGAAATTTACGGGGCTGCTTTTGCTTTTGAGCCATATATGTGTGAAAAGGACAGGAAATATTGCTCTCCATATTTTTACAAAGATGGGGACAGTGTAAGTTTTAAGTATATCGGGGATGAACAGTATGACTATTTCACAATGGACTGGTATCAGATACCGAAGGAGCTTGGGCTTCCACTCTGGAGTGAACCATATTTTGACGAAGGGGCAGGTGAAGCCATTATGACCACATTCTCGGTTCCGATATACAAAAAAGAGAATGGAAAGAGGAGGTTTCTTGCAATACTCACCGCAGATATATCGCTCAGCTGGCTTGAGGAGTATATGAACTCCATAAAGGTCAGCAAGACAGGGTATGGCTTTATTATATCGTCCAACGGTACTATTATTACCCATCCCAACAGGGATATGATAATGAACGAGACTATATTCAGTATAGCGGACAGCCAAAACTCGCCGATGCTCAGAACCATAGGCAAGAATATGATCAGAGGTCAGAAGAGTTTTGCAGAGTTCGAGTATCGTAACATAAAGACGGGTAAACTAAGCTGGATTGCTTACGCACCTGTTCCAATCAACAATTGGTCGATAGGAATCGTATTTCCTGTCGATGAGTTTATGTCGGATGTTAACAAGCTGCTGAGAAATCTGATGATAATTGTGGTAGCCGGACTTGCGCTTCTCTTATCTGTTATCATATTTATATCCAGGTCAATAACAAGGCCTCTGAGGGCTCTTACAGACGCTGCAGGTCAGTTCGCCGAAGGAAATTTTGATACTCAACTTCCTGAAATCAAGACTAGGGATGAAATCGGCAAGCTCAACGACTCCTTTATATCCATGCAGGATGCTCTCGCGGCAACTATCAGCGACCTTAAGGAGGCTTCTGAAAATCTCAGGATATCCAATGAAAAGCTTGAAGAGTACAACCGTAATCTTGAGCAGAAGGTTGAAGAGAGGACATCTGAGTTGCGGAACAAGAACAAGGAGTTGGACACTGCTTTCAGCAATGTCAAGGTATTGAGCCAGATTGGAAAGAAGATAACATCGACTCTGGATCTAGAGCTTATTCAGGACATTGTATATGAAAATGTCAACTCGCTTATGGATGCCACAACATTCCTGATTATGTTGAGGAATGAGAAGGAGAATAAACTGGAGTGCAAGCTTTCGATTGAGAAGGGAGAGAAGCTCGGGCTCTTTGAGGTTCCTCTGGAAGACAAGAACAGATTTGCCGTATGGTGTGTCGATAATGCCGCTCCTGTCTTTATGAATGATGTAGACAACGAGTGGGAACGATATATATCATTCAGGAAAAAGCCTACAGCCGGAGAGACTGTCTCATCATTGATATATCTTCCGATGATGATTGATGACAAGATAATCGGTGTTATTTCTGTACAGAGTTTCAAGAAGAATGCCTACACCCAGTATCACCTCGATATGTTGAACAACCTGGGCAACTACGTGGCAATTGCATTCCAGAACGCTATCTCATACGAGATAATAAACAGGGCAAACAATGAACTCAAAGAGGCACAGGCTCAGCTCGTACAGTCGGAGAAGATGGCCTCTCTCGGACAGCTTACTGCCGGTATTGCTCATGAGATAAAGAATCCTCTGAACTTTGTGAACAATTTTGCTGAGCTTACCGTTGACCTTACTAAAGAACTTACGGAGGAGATTGATCAACTCAAAGATAAGCTGGATCAGAAAGATGTTGATTATTTCTTGGAGATTGTGGGAGACATCGCCTCAAATGCAACTAAGATAAATGAGCACGGAAAGAGGGCGGACAGTATTGTAAAGGGAATGTTGCTCCACTCAAGAGGAAAGGCGGGAGAGGTTCAGCCTACCGATGTGAATGCACTTCTTGCAGAGTATGTCAACCTTGGCTACCACGGAATGAGGGCGCAGGACAGCAGTTTCAACCTGAAGATCGAGACGGACTACGATTCAACAATTGGTATGATAAATGCCGTTCCTCAGGATCTCAGCCGTGTGTTCCTGAATATAATCAATAACTCATGTTATGCGACAAACCAGAAGAAGAAGGAGCTGAAAGATGCATATTTCCCGATTCTGGAGGTGCATACCAAGAGTCTTGACAAGAAAGTGGAAATCAGGATCAAGGATAACGGGACAGGTATTCCACAGGATATTTTGGATAAGGTATTCAATCCATTCTTCACGACAAAACCTGCAGGACAGGGCACAGGACTTGGACTTTCGCTCAGTTTTGACATAATTGTCCAGGAGCATAAGGGTGAAATGAGGGTCGACTCTAAGGAGGGTGAATACACTGAATTTGTAATAATAATTCCTAAATAAATAAGCTATGAGTATTGAGACCGGGAACAGGGTTAAGATAATGGTTGTTGATGATGAGGTCGATCTGGAACCATTGATCAGACAGAAGTTCAGACGCCAGATAAGGAACGAGGAGTATGATTTTGTATTTGCTCACAACGGACTGGAGGCTCTATCCAAATTAATTGAGTATCCGAACATCGGGCTGATACTTTCAGACATTAACATGCCTGAGATGGATGGATTGACTCTCTTACTCAAGTTAAAGGAGTTGAAGAATCCTGCCCTTAAGACTGTTGTCGTCTCTGCATACGGTGATATGGACAACATCCGTACTGCCATGAACAGGGGGGCGTTCGACTTTCTTACAAAACCAATAAACTTTGAGGATCTTGAAATCACAATAAATAAGACTCTCGAGGAGCTCGAGCTGCAACGCAAGTCGATGATGGAGCATGACCAGCTTGTCTCTATCCAGCAGGATCTTAATGTAGCAAGGGAGATACAGCTCGGGATACTGCCAAAGACATTTCCTCCGTTTCCCAACAGGACGGAGTTTGACATTTACGCATCTATGACTGCGGCTAAAGAGGTCGGTGGCGATTTCTTCGATTTCTTCATGATAAACAACGACTCTCTTGGATTCGTAATCGGAGATGTGTCGGGAAAGGGTATTCCTGCTGCAATTTTCATGGCTGTGAGCCGTACATTGATAAGGGCTACCGGCCTCAAGGGGCTTGGTGCGGGCGAGTGTATGCAGTATGTGAACAATCTCCTGTGCAATGAGAGTGTTTCATCTATGTTTGTCACAGTTTTCTACGGGATTATGAACATGAAGACAGGCGTTCTTGAGTATGCCAATGCAGGACACAATCCTCCCTATATTATCAAGGCTGACGGAAAGGTCGAGAAGGTTGAGTCTACAGGTAATGTAGTTCTGGGCTGCCTAGAGGATATGGAGTATACCACAATGAAGGTTCAGATGTCTCCACAGGACTGCATTGTCCTATATACTGACGGTGTGACTGAGGCATTCAATAGGGGCGGAGAGGAGTATGGCGACCGGAGACTCGAAAGCCTGCTTGGAACACTGGGACAAAAGAGTGTGGAAAACATCATAACTGCTATTGCTGATGATGTAGCAGCCTTCGCTGAGGGTGCTGCTCAGTCGGATGACATCACTATGCTGAGCATGAAATATTTCGGGTAGCCTGAGTATTGAAAGATTGTCTTGAACATCAGAATTAGCATAACCGGTGTGGTGTACTAGAATGAGATCTTGCAGGTAATGCCGCTGGTCATAAATTTCATGTTTTCCGAGCCAAGACCTGAAAGAGGAATCTTGACATATGGCTCTATGTGCAGATTCAGGTCTTGTGAGATTTTTCTCTCAATACCGAATATCAGATTTATCCTGCCGGCAACATCGAAGGCATTGAAAGGCTTCTCTTTGTTTTCAGATGTTGTTTCAAAATTTTCAAGTTGATATGTCATTTTTGCTTCGGAGGCAACCATATTGAGCTGTTCCCTCACCTCCTGCCTGTATGTGGTCATGACATAGCGTTCACCCAGATATGCAAGTGATGAAACCCCTCCGGAGACATAGTAGCTGTACCTATCCTTGCCGGCGCCTTTGGTGAGGAATTTCCATGTGATGTTTATCGGGATGTCGAGGTTGGTAAGATTTGCATTCATATGATCAGACGGGATGGCCGCATTTGACACGCTATTGACCGTTTCAACGGTCTGGTGCTCAATCTGCACTCCTGTCGAGAGTGAGAGTTTAGGCAGCAGTGCAATCTCCAGATTGACTCCACCTGCGTAGTTGAAAGAGGCTCCGGTTGATGTGGAGTTGATACCGGGAGAGAGGTTAAATCCTAATAACACCTTTTTCTTCTTAAGGTTTCTCCCCCGGACATCGTCACTCTCCCGTATATCATATGTGTTATCTTGTTCCTTTATTGTGACAGCCTTATCAGAAGGCTCATTTTTTTGCACAGTAGTGGTCTCTTTCACAACATTCTCTTTATCTGTCAAAGCCGGACTCTCTGTAGCCATTTTATCGGATGTTTTGGCAGCTATATTTTCAGCAATCAATTCTCTGCTAATTTTTTCCGAAACTGCTTGTGGAGCTTTTTTCTTGTTTTTTACTATTTTTTTAGAATTGTCAGCTTTTGTAATTTTTTCAACATTTACCCCTTTTTCAGCCCCTCCAGCATTATCAGCCTTTCCGACTTCCTCTGATTTGTTAACCTTTCCGGTGGTTTCATATTCGGCTCTGTTTTGTTCACCCCCTTTAGGCTGAAGTTCGTTCTCAGATATTATTTGTGAAGCAGGAGTTCCCTTTTTTGTGTCAGGGTCGTTCCCCGGAATTGAGATAAACAGAAGTCCCAGCAGCAGACAAGCGGCAACTGAGGAAGATATCCTCCAGTACAGCACTTTCCTTCTCCTTTTTTGTTGATATAAAAAGTTTTCCCAGGCACCCTCCACATAGCTCTCCTCATGTTCTGAAAGTGTTTTTTTGATTAAGTCGGTTAACTCATTATCTATCTTCATAGTAGTCAATTTATGAGTTGAAATGGAGTTGGTATAATTCCTGCAACCTTTTTTTTGCACGTGTGAGGTAGACTCTGGAAGAGCTTTCGGCTATCCTGAGCTCTTTGGCTATCTCTTCGTGATTGTATCCCTCGATTTCAT
The DNA here is from genome assembly GCA_028690215.1 of Bacteroidales bacterium. Classification (GTDB taxonomy): domain Bacteria; phylum Bacteroidota; class Bacteroidia; order Bacteroidales; family UBA932; genus Bact-08. The sequence goes on from JAQVBQ010000023.1 coordinate 22,145, forward strand.
AGAGACAGAAAACCGTTTTATGAACCAAGGGCAGATTATTTAACAGTGAGAAAATCTCTTCTGCCGATATTTTACTTATAACCCCGGGTTCAGTGTCGTGGAGGGGCAGTTCGTCAACCTGAATCGCTGCCTTTTTTCTGGACTCTTTTCTGAACCGGTCTATAGCTGTGTTTATCACAATTCGTCTGAACCAACTTTTGAAAGACAACGAGGTGTCAAATTTCCTGATGTCGTTGAAAACCTTGATAAAGCTGTCATTTACAATCTCAGTCGCTTCGCCTCTGTCGTTTGCATATAGCAAGGCTACACTCATGGCATATCCGAAAAATTTCCTGTACAGCACTTCACGGGATTTTTCATTTTTATGAATGCAGCCTTGTATGATTTCACCTATTTCGTCCTCTTGAGGTCTTGCCACTAAAATTGGTTTTTCTTATCAGGTAATTTACTAACAATTATTCACAAATTTAGTTGGCGCTATTAAGTTTTACAACATACTTCAAAATTGAGTATGGCTCAACTTCGGCAGATATAAGATTGTCATCGAGCAGCTCCTTTCTCGCATTCTGAGGTACTATACATAGACTTGCCCCAAATCCCAGCTTGGATGGCATAATCATGATTGCGCTGCCTCCCTCTTTCATCTCTTTGATACCCTCTTCGAGACCTCTCACTGCCTTCATGTTATCAAGATGGAATGTAGATCCGATTACTGATTTTATTATTGATTCATCCAGATATTCTCTTGTAAAGTCAATTTCCACAATTGATCCGAAGCCTGGCTTCTCGCCTGTTCCCGGAATACTGTCAACAAAGAAGAGCCCGGATGTCATTTCCTGGTGAGCGGGATATTTTACATTGACATAATCCTGTATGGAGTCATGCTGAATTTCATCAATCTCAGTTTCGGTATTAACTCCCACCACCTCAATCTCAACTATAAAATTACTGTTTGCCGGGAATAATGGACAAGAGTAGCTTCCGTATGCAAGGTATGAAGGGATGAAGAACTGATATTTCTCACCTACTTTCATCAGGCTTATGCCATAATCAAGACCTTGTGGAATCATTGTGTTGGTCATTAGCGCGAATTGTAACGGTTTGTCTCCATTCTCCCTGCTTATTGATTCGATAGGTCCGGCATCAGGGAAGTGGGATGATGATGATGCTGGTTGAATACGTTGTATGGTATAATAGAAACTTACAACGTTATTTTTGGTCAGGGAAGTTCCGGTGTTGTTCTCGGTAATCTTCCGGTAATATATTCCGGAGTAGTGTTTCTGAGCCGAGATAGTATTTAATGTTAGATAATCCTGGATAATCTGGTCATCAATCTTAACCTGTTTATCATAATCGGAGTCATCCTTAAGACAAGATGTAAACAGCACAGGGCTGATTAGCAGTATTACCGCTGCATACAATAAATGAAATGAAATTTTAACTTTATTCATAATTCAGTAAATTTTTACTCACTATACGCATACTGCATCTGAAATGCTACTTAGTGGCACTGATTTTTCTAATTACCTGATTTTGTTGCGATTATATTTTGAGATGAAGCGTTCTGATAATTAAAAATTTGTTTTATCCACACAGTGAGGCAATTAGAAAAATCAGTGCCACTAAAAAAAATAATGTTTATCTTGCTCTTTATAAACGTATGCAGACAGACCAGGAAGAGTTACTTATTTCGGCCATCAGGGCAGGTAATAAGCGGGTGTTTGAGTATTTCTTCAACGCAGAATATTCAAACGTCAAGTATTTTGTCTGCCATTATGTGAAGGACTACCACTCTGCCGAGGATATTACCCAGGAGACCTTTCTGGCATTGTGGAAGAGGCGGGAGCTGCTGGACAGCAATCTGAACATAAAGTCCTATTTGTTTACCATTGCCAGAAACAAAGCGCTGAATTATCTCAGGGACAGAGCATCGAAAGTAACGGACGAATTTGACAAAATCGAGCTGAGACTCTCAATTGACTCTTTGTCCGGGGATTATATAATTTCAAAAATCGACTCCATGGATATGGAGAGGACGATTGAGGCAACATTCTCGAACTTGCCTGAAAAAATAAGGGAGACTTTTATTCTCAGCAGGAAGCACGGATTTACCTACGAGGAGATTTCTGCAAAGCTCGGGATATCTGTAAAGGTGGTAGAACATAATATTTCTGCGGCTTTAAAGATTTTCAGGAAAAATATGAGAGGTTTTATGAAATAATAGTATGGGGAGAAGGCAGGGTTAAGTGTATAATATGATATGAATATGGATAGAGAGATATTGGAACGATATGTAAAGGGCAATGCAACAAAGTCTGAAAGAGAGACTGTGCTTCTGTGGGCTGCCTCTTCTCCTGAGAACAGTAAGGAGCTTGAGCGGCTCAGGGCTGACCTGGTTTTTGACCATCTGCCTTCGACCCCTGCACCCGATTACGCTGTGAAAAGATTAAGGAAAGAGATCCATAAGTCAAGCAGAGAGGAGAGCAATGAAAGCAATGATGAAAATGGCAGAAGCAGTGCAGGAAGAGGTCAAGGAAACATTCTTACAATAATAGCAAAAGTTGCGGCAGTATTGTTCATCCCGCTTCTGGCCTTTTCGCTTTATCAGTCAGTGCGCTTGAACGAGGTTAGAGATGAATTTGTTGCAATAAGCGGACATACTCAGGGAGAGGGTGAAGACTCGCTTGTTTATAATGTACATACAGGTGTCAAGGGTCTGGTTGACCTTCCTGACGGAAGCAAGGTGTGGCTCAACAGCGGAAGTTCTGTAAGGTGTCCGGCAAGGTTTGCAAGTGACCAAAGGGATGTTGTGCTGGAGGGAGAGGGCTATTTTATTGTAAAAGGAGATCCCGAATGGCCTATGCTTGTTAGAACAAAGAGAAATATCACGGTAAAGGTGACAGGTACGGAATTCAATCTCTCCTCCTATGAAAATGACTCTGAGTTCAAGCTCACTCTGGTCAAGGGAAATGTCACTATTTTAAATTCCAACAACAATACAGAGACTATAGTCACTCCAATGGAGGAGATTGTAATCCCTGACCGGGCATCGATAAGGCAACACAAGCAACAGGCAGATATTCACGTCAGTACAGCCTGGAAGGAGGGTTTCCTTCTGTTTGACAATACACCGATGGAGCAGGTCGTAAAGAGGATGGAGAGGTGGTACGGAGTCAGCTTCATCATCAAAGACAGTTCAATTCTCAATAATAATTTCACAGCGGAGTTCAAGTCGGAATCATTGTCCCAGGTACTCGATTTTATAAGAAAATCCTCATTTATAGGATATAAGATTGACGAGACAACTGTGACTTTGTCTAAATTGTAAATTTTCGGGGGGACAATCCGGGTTGTGTGTATTATTGGGGAAACAAACCTAAAAAACACATGATAAATTTCGCCAGCTTTAGTATCAGAAAATTCATGGGTGCCATTATACTGGTTACAGGTTTTCTTTTTGTGTCTCAAAACCTGACAGCTCAGAATGTCACTCTGAATTTTAAGGATTCTCCATTGAAGTCTGTACTCAAGGAGATTCAGAAACAAACGGGTTATACATTTGTCTACAACGACAATCTAATCCAGTCATCAGAACCGGTCAGCGTAAAGGTATCCAATATGAATCTCAGGGGGGCTCTTAACGAGATCCTGCTTAAGATGAAGATTGAATACGAAATTGTGGGAAAACAGATCATTCTCTCCCCAAAGAAAAATGCTGAAAAGTCACAAGAACCAATGCGGTATCTGTCCGGAAAGGTTCTTGACGACCAGGGCAATCCACTTGCAGGAGTGACGGTATTTGCACCAGGCACTCCTTTCGGAACAATAACCGAGAATGACGGATCTTATAGTTTTTCGGTTGACAACAATCCTGAGGTAATCATCCGTTTCAGCTTCATCGGTATGGACACTAAGGAGGTGAAATTGGGCAATCAGTCGCGGATTGACGTCTCTATGGCTTTGTCAAGCCTTAGTATTGAGAATGTTGTGGTAACAGGTTATCAGACAATTTCAAAAGAGCGGGCTACAGGTGCTTTCTCTAAAGTGACAACAAAGGATTTTGAAATCAAGAGACTCAGTTCATTCAGCAATCTCCTTGAGGGACAGATTGCCGGATATAACGACGGACTGATCCGCGGTACAACCACAATGAATGGAACAACCGCCCCACTTTATGTTATTGACGGTTTTCCTGTGGAGAATGCCACATATACCTCTTACGGCAGTTTGAGCGAGCAGTTGCCGAACATCAACTTCGAAGATGTTGAAAGCATAACAGTCCTCAAGGACGCTGCAGCAACCTCAATCTATGGTTCGAGAGCTGCGAATGGTGTAATCGTAATCACAACCAAGAAGGCAGCAAAAGGTAAGACAGAAATCTCTTTCTCGTCAAATCTGACATTGACCCCATATAAATACTACACAGGCAATCTGGCCGATTCAAGAACTATCATCGATATTGAAAAAGAGTGGGCCAGTACAAACCCAAATCTCTCTGGAGCAAATGCAGCAACATATGCGCAGAACTGCCTGGACAAGGCAGCATTTACATCTGATGGCATGAAGGCTATCCTGAACTACTATTCAGGTCACTCGAGCGAGGCCGAAATGAATGCAAAACTCAATGCTCTTGCCGCAAAGGGTCATAACTACATGGACCAGGTCTCACGTTACGGTAAGCGCGATAAGTTCCAGCAGCAGTATAATGTTAGCTTAGGAAACACAACAGAGAGAAATTCTGTATATGCCTCAGTAACCTATAAGAGAAACAAGTTTGAAGATAAATACTCAAACAACGAGTCTTTGGGTGTAAACCTTAAAAACACCCTTACTCTTGCCAAGTGGATCAAACTCGATTTCGGAGCCTATGTCAATTTTTCATCCGGAAGGAATCAGAACTACAATCTCATGAGCCCCGGCTATACAGTTATGCCATACGATAACCTGGTAAATCCGGACGGCTCATATTATAACAATACTACAGCAAACCGCTATAGTCTCGAGAATCAGAAAAAAATCACAGACTATAAGCTCTACAATATGGACATCACCCCATTGGATGAACTTGGTTGGAATGTTCAGAAAAACAATGAGTTCAGTAACCGTATCTATGCAAAGGCAAATATCAGGATTCTTGAAAACCTTACCACAACCTCATCTTTTCAGTATGAGTACGGAAATTATACAACATCACAGTTGTTTGACAAAAACTCAATCGAGGTCCGTTCTGATGTAAACAGCTCTGTTACATATAACGCCGGGGAGTTCCTTCTTCCTTACGGATATCAGCTCTATACAAGCCAGAACAAGACTCACGGTTACACATTCCGTCAGCAGGTTGACTACAGCAAGATGTTTGCCGACAAGCATGAGATTGTTGCACAGGCAGGTTTTGAGGTGAGGGAGAATCAGACAAAGTACAACTCTGACAAACTCTATAACTATGATACAGAGATGCTGACATATACATCTATAGACGAGGCTGCGCTATCTAATTACTCTTATGGTGCTTGGGGAAGTTTCTCATTGAGCAGCAATCTGGATAAACCATATTTCAGAGAGTATATCAACAGGTACGTCTCTCTCTACGGCAACCTTGCATACAATTTTGATTCAAGATACTCTATTACCGGAAGTCTCCGCTGGGACCGCTCGAACCTCTGGGGAACCAGTTCAAAGTACCAGAACAAACCTATATACTCTGTCGGAGCTGCGTGGAATGTCTCCAAAGAGGAGTTCTTCGATGTCTCTTGGGTTGATATGCTTAAAATTCGTTTCAGCCACGGTATCGGAGGTAACATTGCAAAGGACTCTGCACCATATATGACTGCTTACTATTACAACAGCACAACCGTAGGTGGCAAGTATGGCACAATTGCCAGCCGTCCGAATCCTTCACTATGTTGGGAAAAGACTATTACCACAAACTTAGGTATCGATTTCGATTTGTTCAAACACAGATTGAATGGTAGCATAGAGCTCTATAATAAGGCCGGTAAAGACCTGTTGGCAAATACAATGGGAGTTCCTACAGAGGGTTACGGCTACAGCACTTACAGTATAAACAACGGTGAGATGACCAACAGGGGTTTTGAAGTTACATTGCAGGGACAAATTCTTAAAAGAAAGGATTTCTCTCTCGGAGCTTCGCTTGTAATGGGTTACAACAAGAACAAGGTTACTTACGTGAATGTAAAGGCTCCTGTATACTACCTTGCATTGGACTATCCTGAGGCATATCCGAGAATAGACAATCCTTACAACTCAATATATGGTTACAAGTGGGCAGGACTATCCTCAACCGGTATCCCACAGGTATATGATTCAGAGGGAAATGTTGTAAAGACACAGCCTACAGATATCGAAAGTATTGTCTATCTTGGTACATACACACCGGTTTACAATGGTTCGGTCACTCTAAACGCAAAGTACAAAAACTGGAATCTTTCGGCTCAATTTATTTATGCCGGAGGCCATAAGGTAAGGAACACCTTCCTGCCTGCACTCTCAGCATCTTATTCGTCAGTTCTTGGAGCATACCTGCCAACAGTCAGCTATGCAGTCAACTCGGATATATCGAACAGATGGAAGAAGGCGGGAGATGAAAACAGCACAACCATTCCGAGAATTGTCTTTGCAGACGATGATGAGTTCAACTCAGACCTATACTCAA
>JAQVBQ010000095.1 GCA_028690215.1 Bacteroidales bacterium
TCCATAAGGACAAGCTCGGAGGCTTCGCGGGCAACATCGGTCCCCTTTTCACCCATCGCAATGCCGATATTTGCCGATTTCAGTGCCGGAGCATCATTTACACCGTCACCTGTCATTGCCACAATCTCTCCGTTTTTCTTCAATGCATTTACTATCTTCAGTTTCTGTTCAGGAATGACCCTGGCAAAAATATTGACACTTTTTATCTTCTCGGAAAGAGTATTTTCATCCATACTCATCAGCTCCTGACCGGTGATACACTCTCCGGTGTTTTTCAGTCCGATCTCCTTTCCTATATTCATTGCTGTCACAGGATAGTCACCGGTTATCATTATCACCCTCAATCCGGCTTTGTAGCACTCCTTCACGGCAGAAGGAACATTTTCACGAATAGGATCCGACAGGCCTATCAGACCTACAAATTCAAAATCAAAGTCGTGTTGGGCAACAGGTAGTCCGGTCGGCTCCAAACGTGCCTTGGCAACTCCTAGTACCCTTAACCCTCCGGAAGCCATATTCGAAACAACCTTTTCATATCTTTTCACAATGTCCGGATTCAGATGACACAAATCAAAAATTGCCTCAGGTGCTCCCTTTGCTGCAATCACCTTCTTTGTTGAGTCAGGACTCTCAAATACTCTTGACATTGCAAGCATCTCTCTTGAGAGAGGATACTCCTTCAACATTTTCCAATCATCATGAATATGCTCAGTATCCTTGAGAAACCTCTCACCAAGAGTCTCAATGGCTTTTTCCATAGGGTCGAACGGCTTGACCTGGCTTGAGAGAAGTCCATATTCAATTATCTCGTGGTACTCCTCCGGGAATGTTTTTAAATTGGCAATATTTATAATATCCTCTCCGTTATATAAGGAGCTGATAGTCATTTTATTTTGCGTAAGGGTTCCTGTCTTGTCGGTACAAAGCACCGTAGCAGAGCCTAGAGTCTCAATTGCTGAGGATTTTCGGGTAAGTACACTATTCCTTGATATTCTCCACGCGCCCAATGCCATAAATATCGTAAGCACGACAGGGAACTCCTCCGGAAGCATAGCCATTGCAAGGGTTATCCCGGCCAGGAAACCTTTAAGCAAATCTCCTCTTGTCAAAGTATATAAAATAATGACAGAGACACACAGAATCAGACCAATAATTGCAAGCCTCTTTACCAGCATACCCATCTCCCTCTTGAGCTTTGTAGGTTGCTCCTCGACTGACTCAATTGCTTTTCCTATTTTTCCTATCTCAGTAGCTTGTCCGATTGCAGTCACTTCATATACGCCATTACCCTGAACCACCATTGACCCTGAATACACATAAGGTATATCATCCCCTCCCGGAATAAAATGGCCATCACTCTGAACCCACTCTCTTTTCCTGACAGAAACAGACTCTCCGGTCAATAAGGATTCATCAATCATTAAATTGACACTATGGAGGATTTTACCGTCTGCAGGTACACGGTCTCCCTCCTGAAGAACCACTATATCTCCAATAACCACATCTCTTCCGGCAATTCTCTTTACTTCTCCCTCTCTGATTACCAGAGCCCTTGGACTTGCGAGATCCTTGAGAGCATCGAGTGCCTTCTCAGTCTTTCTCTCCTGAAAATACTCTATGCCCATGACAAAAATCACAAAGGACATCAACATCACACCTTCCCTGATGTCACCAAGAAAAAGATATAAAGAGCCACATATTACCAGTAATATAAACATTGGCTCCTTTATAATGCCCAAGGCTATCTGAAGCGTTCCCCTCTTTTTGGATGAAGGCAGCTCGTTAAAACCATACTTGGATTGTCTTGATTTTACCTCCAGTTCACTAAGACCGTGAAATTCAAGATTAGATACTTTGTTCTGCATTATTAAGTGTAAATTAATGTTAGTCAATAATTTTTCCGACAATACGGATAAACTCCTCCAACTCCGCATTTGTCACCTTCCTCGCAATGTGTTTAGCTATGGCAATATGTGCTATATCATGCGTAGCGTTAAGTTCCACTCCTCGTTCTGTAAGATGCAGGTGAGCACTGCGTCTGTCCCTGTCAGAACGGACTCTGTCCACAAAGCCCTTTTCGACTAATTTGTCGATAGTTACAGTAACGGTTGGTTTCGAAAGTCTGAGTTCACGGGATAACTCGGTCACAGTCGGGTTATCGAGGTCTGCTATCTTCTCAAGATAATGCATCTGAGTCTCAGTAAGACCATGTTCCTTACATTGATCCTTTGCCTTCTCTTCAGAGATAGCAACGAAATTAGAAAGTTTTGCTATCGTATCAGTTATTGTTATCATGGTGCAAATATAGTTAGTTTTATCTAACTAACTAATATTTTTTTAGAAATAAAAAAAAAGGTGCCCGGAAAATTCCGGACACCTTCTTCTCATTATAATTTAAAATTAGATTTTGTTGTCGCTTCCAAGCACATTGATTACCTTATGCTTGTAAAGAGCTTTTAGGGCATCGCGTGCAGGACCAAGGTATTTACGAGGGTCAAACTCTTCAGGTTTTTCCACAAACACCTGTCTGATGGCTCCGGTCATTGCAAGACGACCATCCGAGTCAATATTGATTTTGCAAACAGCACTTGTAGCTGCCTTACGGAGCTGCTCTTCAGGAATACCTATAGAATCTTTAAGCTTGCCGCCGAATTTATTGATCTGTGCAACGATATCCTGTGGCACGCTTGATGATCCGTGAAGAACGATTGGAAATCCCGGTATCCTTCTCTCAATCTCCTGAAGAATATCAAGTCTTATTTCAGGTTTCTGGCCAGGTTTGAACTTAAATGCACCATGAGATGTTCCAATTGATATAGCCAGTGAATCAACACCTGTCTTCTTCACAAACTCCTCTACTTCTTCAGGTTGTGTATATGTATGATGCTCTGCCGATACCTCATCCTCAACACCTGCAAGAACTCCGAGCTCTCCCTCAACTGTCACATCGTGGGCATGAGCATACTCGACAACTTGCTTTGTAAGCTCTATATTTTTCTCGAAACTAAAATGAGAACCGTCAATCATTACTGATGAGAAACCCATATCTATGCAGGATTTGCAAAGTTCGAAAGTGTCTCCGTGATCGAGGTGAAGGACTATCGGAATGTTGCAACCAAGCTCCTTAGCGTACTCAACTGCTCCCTGTGCCATATACCTGAGCAAAGTCTGGTTGGCATACTTCCTTGCCCCGCTTGATACCTGCAAAATAACAGGTGATTTTGTCTCTACGCATGCTGATATTATTGCCTGCATCTGCTCCATATTGTTGAAGTTGAATGCAGGAATCGCGTAACCTCCCTTGATAGCTTTGGCAAATAACTCTTTAGAGTTTACCAAGCCTAATTCTTTGTATGATATCATATAGATTATAATTTATAATAACTGTTAACAATTAAATCGCTGCAAAGTTAACAATAAAATTTAACTTTGTAATTAAAACCAAATCATTGTATGCAATCATACGAATTAAGGGAAAGAACCTGGAAATCAATCAAGCAGGCTGATATCAAAATTGCACTTCTCCCCTGGGGTGCAACTGAAGCCCACAACTTGCATCTTCCATACGGAACAGATACCATTCTCGCAGAGCGAGTTGCATCAGAAGCCGCAGAAATCGCAAATTTATCTCAGGCGGGAGCAATAGTACTTCCGTCAATAGGATACGGTGTAAACACAGGACAAATGGATGTCAGGCTATGTATGAACATGAAGCCTTCAACACAGATGGCGATTCTGGATGATATCCTCGAGGTTCTCGTAAAACACGGCATAGATAAGTTAATAATAATAAACGCACATGGAGGAAACGCCTTCACCCCTATTATAAGGGAGCTCTCACTGAAATACCCTTCCATACTAGTATGCAACATCAATTGGTGGACAGCATGTAAACCTGACGGGTATTTCACGGATCCGGGAGATCATGCAGGAGAGTTGGAGACAGCCTCAATGCAGTATGTTGCCCCCGAGCTTGTCCTGCCTCTCAGTGAGGCCGGAAATGGGGCGGAAAGGCACTATAAGCTGAAAGGTTTGAGAGAGAAATGGGCATGGATACCTAGGAGATGGATATATACGACAGAGGACACAGGTGTTGGTGATCCTTCAAAAGCTACGGCAGAGAATGGCGAAAGGTTTGTGAATGCTTGTGTTGCTAAAATTGCCGATTTTATAGTTGAGTTTTCCAGTATTAAATCCGAGAAGGATCTATATGAATAATAAAAAGGTAATAATTTTCTCAGCTCCTTCAGGTGCAGGTAAAAGCACTATCGTTACCCATCTGATGAAGAGATATCCGGTTCTTGGCTTTTCGGTTTCTGCAACATCAAGAGCTCCCAGAGGTAATGAAGTCAATGGCAAAGAGTACTACTTCTTTACCATAGAGGAGTTCAAAAACAAGATAGATAACGGCGAGTTTATTGAATACGAGGAGGTCTACAAAGGCTCTTTTTACGGCACACTGAAAAGTGAGATCGACAGGCTCTGGAATAACGGTAAAATCATTGTTTTTGACATCGATGTCGTAGGTGGGGTTAATCTCAAGAATCTTTTCGGTGAGTCAGCACTCTCCGTATTTATAAAACCACCCTCATTGGATATTTTACGTGAGAGGCTCACAGGAAGAGGAACAGAAGACATTGAGTCAGTTGAAAAGCGGGTCAAAAAGGCTCAATATGAACTTACTTTTGAGGACAAGTTCGACAAAGTACTGATTAACGACAATCTGGAGAAATGCCTCAAAGAGGCCGAGAGAATAACAGAGGAATTCATATCATGAGAATTGCCCTCTATTTTGGATCATTCAATCCGATGCATACCGGACACCTCGCCATCTGCCGATATATAACAGGAAGGGAGGATATTGACGAACTGAGATTGGTTGTCAGTCCGGCAAATCCGCTTAAGGACAGATTAAATGAGAAGAACGGCAATCAAAGGTTAGATCATGTAAAGGAGGTTGCTGCAAAAATTGACTGTCAGGTCAGGCAAAATGGCAGTCGCTGCAAGATAAATGTATCGGACATTGAGTTTCACCTTCCAAAACCTCTTTATACAATAAATACTCTTAGGACTATATGCTCTAGAGAGCCCGGAGACACATTCATATTGATAATAGGTGCTGATAACCTATCAATCATTGAAAAATGGCACAAGTGGAAAGAGTTGTTAAAAGATTATGAAATATGGGTATACCCGAGAAAAGGTTATGACCTGATGTCACTCTGCAACAAATATAGTGTAAAACCTATTGATGCCCCGATGATAGACATCTCTTCCACACAGATCAGAGAAGAGGAGATGTCCGGACATGATATGTCATCTTACAAAGTCTGAGTAAGAGCCTTCCACAGATTATCCTCAGGGACAGGTGCCTCCACAAAAATCTCTATCCTCTTGACAGGATGTACAAATCTTATACTGCGGGCATGCAGAGAGATTCCTCCGTCAGGATTTGACCTGGGAGAGCCATATTTAAGATCGCCCTTAATCGGAGAACCGATTTTTGAAAGCTGACACCTGATCTGATGGTGCCTGCCGGTTAAAAGCAATACTTCCAGCAAATGGTATCGGTCACCCGAGGCAATCAGCTTATATTGCAACCTTGCCTCCTTCGATCCCGGCTTCGGGATATCGTAGGCAAAAGATCTGTTCTTCGCTTCATTTCTTACAAGAAAGTGCATCAACTCTCCGGCCTGGGGTTCGGGTTTTGTTGCAACTATTGCCCAATATCTCTTTTCAATATCTCCGTCTCTGAAAAGTTCGTTCATTCTCTCCAAAGCCTTGGAGGTCTTGGCAAAAACAGTTATACCGCTGACAGGTCTGTCAAGCCTGTGAGGAACACCAATAAATGCATCCCCGGGTTTATT
>JAQVBQ010000024.1 GCA_028690215.1 Bacteroidales bacterium
ATTGACAGTAGAGAGATGTTTATGAAAGGAATAGATTATTCCTATTACTACGAAGAAAATTAAAAACGGGACCTTGCTTATATCATGAAAACAGACAAAATGCCGATACTTTTTCTTGGCCACGGAAGTCCGATGAACGCCATTGAAGAGAATGAATTTGTAAAGGGATTCCGGAAGATTGGAGCCGGGATACCAAGGCCTGATGCAATACTTTGCATCTCTGCCCATTGGGAGACGAGGGGCACGTTTGTCACATCAATGGAAAAACCCGAGACAATACATGATTTCGGAGGTTTTCCAAGGGAACTTTATGAGGTCGAATATCCTGCCCCCGGAAGTCCTGAAATGGCAAGAGAGGTCATGGAGATTGTAACCAAGACAAAAATAGAGCCCGATTACCAGTGGGGACTTGACCATGGGGCATGGAGTGTCATAAAACACCTCTATCCTGATGCCTCCGTTCCTGTAGTTCAGATGAGTCTTGACTACACAAAACCTGCTGAATACCACTATCGACTGGCAAAAGAGCTTTCACCTCTGAGAAAGAAGGGTGTCTTGATAATCGGCAGTGGTAACATGATTCACAACTTGAGACTTGCCGCATGGGACAAGCTGTACGATAACTTTGCATACGATTGGGCTATTGATGCGGACACCCGCATGAAAAAATTTATGCAAGAAGAGAATCATCAGGAACTTATCGATTATACCGCTCAAGGAGAACCTTTCCGTCTGGCAATTCCCACCCCTGAGCACTACCTTCCTCTCTTGTACATACTCGCTCTAAAAGAGAAGCAAGAGAGCATTAACCTCTTCAATGACAAAACAGTTGCCGGATCACTCTCAATGACATCGCTGAAAATCTGACCTTGCCAAAGTTTATTATCATATAAACAAAAACTATATTTTTTGCAGATATTGTTATAAATATTATATTTATATGCTGGAAATAAGCCTTTAACGCTTATCTGAGATCTCTGAAAACGTTGTCCTGCCTCGAAGAATATTCCTTGCTCTAATTTAATATATATGTCACGGATTTGTTTTTCTGCAGTTTTAGGGCTGATTCTTCTGATGAATACTGCGTGTTCAAAAGAGGGGCCGGACAAGCCATCGGGCGGTGATGAATCGTTATCGCTTTCAGTAAATACCCTAACATCCAATTCTAAGGGTGCAAAAACGACATTCACAATAACGGCAACAGGTAATTGGACAATTAGTTGTACGGATAGCTGGTGCACAGTTACTCCCACATCCGGTAAAGGTAATGCGACTGTAAATGTTGAAATTGCAGAAAATCCGTTGATTGATACCAGGTCTGCAAAAATTACCGTCACCAGTGGCTCACTAAAAAGTGAAATAGGGGTGACTCAGAGTGAGAAAGGTGCAATCCTGCTGACGGGAAAGAGCTCCAGCATTGATTGTTTAGGAGGAAAAATTAGTGTTGAGTTACAAAGTAATATCTCTTATGATATAATTATACCTCCGGACGCTTTATGGATTTCTTATATAGGGACAAAAGCGCTTACTAATAACACGGTAGAGTTCGGTATTGCAAATAATAGCTTATATACTCCAAGGAGTGCAAAGGTAATTTTCAGGGAAAAAGGCGGGACTCTTGCAGATACTCTTACTATAAACCAAGAAGAATTTTATTTTGTAGAATGTCAGTGCAGTAAGGTTATTGCTCAAAGGGCGGGATCTACTTTGGATGTTGAAGTTATTTCATCAGTTGAAATAGATTACTCAATTATTGAAGGAGCCTCCTGGATTTCTATGACAAATTTCGATGGTACAAAATCAGCTTTCACCATTAAGATCCCAATCAATACTACAGATGCAGACAGAATAGGAAAGGTAAGATTCTTTAGAAAGGGAGGTGGTTCTCTGGCAGACACCGTTGTAATAAAGCAGACCTGCTTTGATGGCTATTATCTCTATCTTAATGAGGGTTCCAGGCTGGAACCATCAATCCCGGCTGCTTTGCGTCCTTCAATTACACGACTGAAGATTGAAGGAGAGCTTATTGATTACGATTTTTCAACTATTCGTGCATATTTCAGACATCTCGAACTTATAGACTTATCTCAAGCTTCATTGCCGGGGAAAACTTTACCTGACGTCGCGTTTGCAGGTGATGAAACATTATATATGGCTTTGAAAACAGTTGTCCTACCTGGAGATTTAGAATCGATAGGTTACAGTTCTTTTTCGGGATGTATCCTGATGACTTCAATTAATCTCCCTGCAAGTTTAAAAAATATTGGAAATGCAGCATTTGCACGTTGCGAGGCACTTATTGATAATTTAAATCTACCTGCATCTTTGGAGACGATTGGTGATTATGCTTTTCTGCAGTGTGGTGAAACTCCGGGAATTACCCTCCCTAAGTCGTTAAAATCAATCGGTTTTGGAGCTTTTCATAATTGCTTTTTCTCCACAGTTACAGCTTTGATGGATGAGCCATTCCAGCTTGGTAACAGCTTTTCACACAATGAAAAGATACTGATAGTTCCAAAAGGTAAGAAGAGTCTCTATGAATCTACTTTAGGATGGAACAATACCCAGCTATTTAAGAAGATAGTCGAATTGGGAGATTCTTATGACGATTTCATCAGATGCGACAAGAAGAGCCTGATGTGCTATAACGATGTAAAGACTGATAGCTTTAAAATTGAATCTTCAAGCGATTGGAAAGTGAACAGCAAACCGGCTTGGGTAACACTCTCCAATAATGTTGGAAATGCTGGAAGCACGAATGTAGGTGTTACGGTCTCATCTCTTGATGGGGCGGTTTTTCGTGAAGGAAAGATAGCTTTGGGTTTGCAAAGTGGAGCTGCGTCAGTAGATTTAGTTATTTATCAATATTCTTTATCTTACACTGATGGCTCTTGGTTAAAATTGCAGAGTGCAACAAGAGGAGCAGGTATCGATCTTGTGTTTATGGGAGACGGGTATACTGCAGCTGACATTGTAGCCGGCAAATATGTTACGGATATAAACACTGCTGTCTCTCACTATTTTGATGTAGAGCCTTACAGGAGTTACAGAGAGTATTTTAATATTTACATGGTTTATGCATTTTCACAGGAGAGCGGAATAACAGATTTGGAAAATAACGTAAACACCAAATTTAACACAAAATTTTTATCAGCAAGTGGCACACGCATGACTACCAATTCTTCATTATGTAATGCTTATGCGCAAAAGGTCCCTCTGGTCGATTATACTAAAAGTAATATTATTTTAATCGCAAATTCAAACAGATATGCAGGCACCTGCTGTATGAATTCAAATGGATCATTTGTTGCAATCTGCCCTCTCTCTCCTCTGGGCTATCCATATGATTTCAGGGGGATTATCCAGCATGAGGCTTGCGGTCACGGCTTCGGACAACTCGCTGATGAATATGTAAACTATACAGGAGAGATTCCTTTATCAGAAGTAAACAATCTGCGAGCATTACAAGGATATGGTATGTATTTGAATGTTGATGCAACAGATGACCGGTCGGCTGTTTTATGGAAACATTTCTTCTCCGATCCGCAATACGCATATGTGGGTACTTACGAGGGTGGGTATTATTACGAAAAGGGTGTATGGAGAGCAGAAAACGGATCTCTTATGATCAATAATATCCGTTATATCAATGCCCCATCCCGGGAAATTATCGTCAAGCGTATAAAGCGGATGGCCGGGGAGCAATATTCATTCACAGAATTCCGTGCAAAAGATCGAAACGAGCTATCGCCTTCCACCAAAGCCGCCTCCCTTGTTGTTGATCCTTCTAAGTTCCTTGCACCGCCGATTATAATAATGAAGTAGGACCTTGCCAAGGTTTTATTCAAATTCAGTCAGTCAATTGACAAAATTTACATTAATTCAGTCATTTCATTGACGAAATTAACGAAATTTTGACATGTGACCTTGCCAAAGATTTTCGCAAATAGCTGAACATAAAAGTTAAGTAATCTTCAAATATGTGAATCCGGAAATTCCAAGAGCCTAGCAGACACAAAGGCAAAAAGGACCTTGATTTTTTAGTGATTTTATGAGTTTATCACCATAAACAAGCATCGTCAATTTGTTCTCTGTTGCCGCTTATAAGTTAATTGAGGTATGCCTAATCAGGGATATTTTCAGCCGGAGCGAATGTAGTGAGTGAGGATGGACTTCCCTGATTAGGCATACCTCCAATATAAAAGCGGCTATCGAGAATAAATTAAGAAAAACCAGCGTCTTTAAAGCTTATAGCTGTAATGCGACAAAGGATGGACAGCCCTGAGACAGTATTTTGCTACAGTATCAAAGCGGCTATCGGGAACAAAGCTAAATTACGACTTTTTGTGCAAAAGCTTTTTTGTAAGGAATTTGCGAACAGGCTCGTCATAAAGTTTCAGACTCAGATAAGCCAGAATCACACTGCCGACCAGAAGAGCAATAGCCCCGGGCAAAGATTGCTCAAACGTGAGATTCTCATTCTTTACCCATGCATAGTAAAGATAGATGAACGGATAATGAACCATATAGAGAGGGTAGGAGATATCCCCCAGAAACTTTGAAATCGCAGAGGTCACCTTGCCGGTAATCTTTCCCGAAGCACCAATGTAGACAAGCAGAGGAAACAGAACAACAGCACAAAGCGTGTCATACAAACCATTCATCCAAAGATTCTCACTACCCCCGATTCTTGGAATTGCAGAGAGAATAACGATTGCAACACCCCCAATCCAAAAGGCACCTTTAACCTTGACCGGCTTGAAAACACGTGAAAGCAACAGTCCGGCGGAGAAGGCAAACAGAAGGCGCAATGAGCCTCCTAGCATATTGTCACCTGTCATTGAGAAGCCCACACAAATGTCCCCGTAGGGTCCCCAGATTGCAAAAACACCCAATCCGACAGCGGCTGTGAGAACCAGCCAAGTAAGGGCTTTAGTAGGAAGTTTGTGTATGAAGAAGGTATATAGGATATTGCCGATATATTCAAAAAAGAGGGACCAGCTCGGGCCGTTCAGCGGATACATCTCACCGACACCCCTTACTTCGGTTCCCGGAGTTGCAGGAATCAACGCAGCACTCAAAAGTGTCGCAAAAAGCAGCGCCATTATCGATATTTTCGAGACATCCCAGACCGGACACCCTTGTGTGTAAAACATTACTGCACCAATCAAAGCTCCCATGACAACCATCGGGTGAAGACGGATAAACCTTCGTTTGAGAAACTCTTTTACCGACATCGTTTTCCACCTGTCGTCATAGGCATAGCCCATAACGAAACCGGAGAGGATAAAGAAGAAGTCGACGGCAAGGTATCCGTGGTTGATCCTTTGGTCTAAATGGCTTGTGGCAAATGCTTCGAATATATGAAAGCAAACTACGGTCAATGCTGCTACGCCACGTAATCCGTCAAGTATACCGTAATGGGGTTTGGTATCTGCAAATGCAGCGGAAGAGGTTTTTGACATAATGGGTGCAAATTTAGCGAAAAAATGCTAACCGGACCTTGCCAAAGTTTTTTGTATATCTTTGCACCTCAAAATTTTAAAAAAAATGGTTTCTTGCGACGGTCTGTGTGTTGAATTTGGTGGTACGGTTCTCTTTGAAAATGTGTCTTTTGTAATCAATGACAATGACAGGATAGCCTTGATGGGAAAAAACGGAGCGGGGAAGTCCACTTTGCTGAAGATCCTGGCAGGGGAGAGGAATCCGTCGAGAGGGGTGGTTTCAGCACCAAAAGATTCTTTGATTGCATATCTTCCTCAGCATCTGATGACTGAGGACGGAAGAACTGTCTTTGAGGAGGCGTCGCTGGCATTTAAACACTTACATGAGATAGAGGCTCAGATTGCAGATTACAACAAGCAGTTGGAAGAGAGGACGGATTATGACTCTGAGGAGTATTACAAGTTGATAGAGGATCTCTCTGCCCTGAGCGAGAAGTACTATGCCGTTGATATTACTCATTACGAGGAGGATGTGGAGAAGGTGCTGCTCGGACTCGGTTTTAAAAGGGAGGAGCTTGGAAGGCAGACCTCGGAGTTGAGCGGCGGCTGGAGAATGCGTATTGAACTGGCAAAGATCCTGCTTCGCAAACCGGATGTCATTCTGCTCGATGAGCCTACAAACCATCTGGATATGGAGTCGATTATCTGGCTGGAGGATTTTCTCATGAACCAGGCAAAGGCCGTTGTGCTCATCTCTCACGACAAGTCTTTTGTCGATAATGTTACGAACAGAACCATAGAGTTAACGATGGGGCGTATTTACGACTATAAGGTGAACTACTCCCATTACCTGGAACTCCGTCAGGAGCGACGCAGCCAGCAGCAGAGGCAGTATGAGGACCAGCAGAAGATGATTGCAGAGACCAAGGATTTCATCGAGAGGTTCAAGGGTACCTATTCAAAGACCCTACAGGTCCAGTCTCGTGTAAAGATGCTCGAGAAACTGGAGCTGATTGAGGTTGATGAGGTTGACACATCTGCTTTGAAACTTAAATTCCCGCCATCTCCGCGAAGCGGTAATTTCCCGGTCATTATGGACGGGGTGGGGAAGAGTTATGATGACAGGCCAATATTCTCCAATGCATCGCTTACGATTGAACGGGGCGACAAGGTGGCATTTGTGGGGAGGAACGGAGAGGGAAAATCTACTCTGGTAAAGTGTATAATGAAGGAGATTGAGCATGACGGAAAGCTCACTCTCGGGCACAATGTCATGATTGGATATTTTGCGCAGAATCAAGCCTCCCTGCTGGATGAAAATCTTACGGTCTTCCAGACCATTGACGATATTGCAGTGGGGGACATACGTTCCAAGATCCGCGACTTGCTCGGAGCCTCTATGTTTGGCCGGGATGATGTTGACAAAAAGGTGAAAGTGTTATCAGGTGGAGAGCGTACCAGGTTGGCAATGATTAAGTTGCTGCTTGAACCTGTCAATTTCCTTATTCTTGATGAGCCTACCAACCACCTTGATTTAAGGACAAAAGATATCCTCAAACAGGCACTCCTTGCTTTTGACGGGACACTGATTGTCGTCTCTCACGACCGTGACTTTCTGGATGGTCTGGTTACAAAAGTCTATGAGTTTGGAAACGGGCAGGTTAAGGAGCACTTGGAAACTATTCAGGGATTCCTTGAGAAGAAGAGGATGGAGCATTTGCGCGAGATTGAGAAAAAGTAAATTTTTTGTCGGTGCTTAATAAAAAATCTGATATTTGTATTTATAAAAGGTGTCTGATTTTTAACCTGGTAAAGACGGAATATTATGGAAAGCAATTGCGCAAACTGCCCTATGAGGGCAAAGTATGACAACAAGCCCAAATCTTTTGCCGGAAGGTTCTGGCGTTGGCATATCAATTTTTGTCCCGGATGGAAATCATACTTCAAAGCTCTGCCTGACGAAGAGAAGCAATTAGTCAGGGAGAAGTATAGCTTTAAGAAGTATTAGTGTGGAGCAGAAAGATTACATTCTCAGGGAAATTGAGAAGATAGCGGCTATTTTGGGGACCATCAGGCAAAAGCTCTTTGGGGGGAGTGATAACCTTTCATTATCTGTTGAAAAACAATTTGAAGATACAAAGGATATGCTTTTAAATGATGCGGGCTTTGATTTGGAAAAGTTCATGTCATTGGATAAAGTGGAGGGTAATGCATATCTATCCTCTATAAAGGGTTTTAGTATTGATAATATTGAGCTTCTGGCCGAATGTGTCGCCGGAATAGGATCCGGTAGCAAGTCTGATTTCTCTCGTCAATATTATGAAAAGGCGTTACAACTATACCAATATTGCAATGATAAAAGCAAAACCTTTTCGCTGGAAAGAGAGGAGAAGATTGAGGCAATTAAAAATAGGTGGCACTGATTTTTGTATTTACCCAAATCTCTGATATATAAATATTTTTAATTATCTGGTCTTTAAACTGTAAATTTGCAATACACTATAAATATGACAAATACAAAAATCAGTGCCACTAAATTCTCTTTGGCGATTTATATTCCTGCAGCACTATTGATGTATTGCATGACAAAATATTTGATTCCGTATCTGAGTCGAGTGACAGGGCAGGAGACAATTCTATTTTGGTTTATTGTCGGAGGTCTTGGTATTTTTACCCCTCTGATTATTACCGGAGTGTTGGTTTTGCGAAGTGAGGGGTATGGATTTACGGGAAAGACCTGGCATGAACGTCTAAGATTTCGCAAAATCTCGAAAAGAGATCTATTGTGGAGTATTCTCGGACTGATTTTTGTCGGTATTGCAAGCGGGTTGGTGATGAAGGGCATGGAGTACTTCATTGGCAGTTTCGATCACTCCCCCTCATTTATGGTATTTGAGCCTTTATCCAAAGGAAGGTATTGGTTGCTGCTTGTATGGCTGCCATATTGGATTTTGAACATAATGGGTGAGGAGTTTCTCTGGAGAGGGGTTATGCTGCCAAGGCAAGAGTTTGCATTTGGAAAATATACCTGGCTGGTTCATGGCTTCGGCTGGGGATTGTTTCATGTGGCATTTGGATGGCACTTGTTAGTTACGCTAATCCCACTGATTTTCATCCAATCGTACATAGTGCAGAAAACCAGGAATTCATGGGTTGGGGTAATTATGCATGGCGGATTGAACGGCCCTAGTTTTATTGCAATTTGTTTCGGATTGATTTAAAATTTTAATATCAAGAATTATTATGGATTATATTTTGAGGCCGTGGCGAAGTTCAGACCTGGACAGTCTTGTTAAACATGCTGATAATTACAATATTGCCAAATGGCTTACCAATCAGTTTCCCCATCCATATACTTATGAGTCAGGCAAAAGTTATATAGAAATGGTAGGAAAGGACAATCCTGCAAAGGTATTTGCTATTGAGATTGACGGGGAAGCGGCCGGTTCAATCGGCGTTTTCCCACAATCAGACATTCATCAGAAGAGTGCCGAGATCGGGTACTGGCTTTCAGAAAAATACTGGAGAAACGGCATAATGTCAAGTGCGATACGGGATATTGTCAAGTATGGCTTCGATACTTTTGATATTGTCAGGATTTATGCAAGGCCCTTCTCAACTAATATTGGCTCGCAGAAGGTTTTGGAAAAAGCGGGTTTTACATTGGAGGCCAAGTTGAAAAAAGCTATCTTCAAAAATGGAGAGCTTATGGATGAGTTGATTTATGTGAGGTTCAAAGAGTGAGGTTAATATTTCCTAAAGACAGTTGTCGAGGTGTGCCCGCCGAAGCCAAATGTGTTGTTTAGGGCGATGTTGACCTCTCTATGTAGTGCTTTGCCCGGCGTAAAGTTGAGTTGAGGATTTATCTCCGGATCAACTTCCCTAAGGTTGATTGTGGGTGGTATTATACTCTGCCCGATTGCCTTTATGCAGGCAATTGACTCCACAGCCCCTGCAGCACCTAAAAGGTGACCTGTCATTGATTTGGTTGCACTTATCTGAATTTTATCCAAAGACCCTTTAAACACTCTCTCAATTGCCTTACATTCACTTATATCACCAACGGGAGTTGATGTGGCGTGGGCATTTATGTACGTAACATCTCCGGGAGTTATTCCTGCATCTTTCAATGCCTCCTGCATAGCCTGTACAGCACCGAGCCCTTCAGGATGAGTTGCTGCGACATGGTACGCATCCGATGCGGCACCGTATCCGGCCAGTTCACAATATATCCTCGCACCTCTGTTTAATGCGTGTTCAAGCTCTTCTATCATCAGTACACCGGCACCTTCACCTGCGACAAAACCGTCACGGGTCTTGTCAAAAGGGCGGGAGGCTGTTTCCGGGGTCTCATTAAGGGTAGATAATGCTTTCATTGAATTGAAGCCGCCTATCGCCGTATGTGTTATAGATGCCTCTGTTCCACCGGCTAGAATAATATTGGCACGTCCAAGCCTTATTAAATCGAGGGCATTTGCAATAGCGTTGTTCGATGCTGCACATGCAGAAGTTATGGCATAGCTCACTCCGTGAAATCCGTATCTTATTGTTATCTGGCCGGCAGCTATGTTGGAGATCATTTTAGTAATGAAGAATGGATTGAATCTTGGCTGTTTCTGATTTTCGAAAAAATACTGCAGCTCATCTTCAAGGGTGTTTATTCCTCCGATTCCCGTAGCCATAATGACACCGATCCGGTTCAGGTCGCAAGTGCCAAGATCAAGCCCGGAATCTTTGATGCATTCATCTGCCGCAGCAATAGAGTAGAGAGTAAAAAGATCCATCTTTCTAGCTTCAGGTTTTTCAACATAATTGAGCGGGTTGAAATCTTTCACCTCGCAGGCAAACTTAGTTTTGTGGCTTGTAGTGTCAAATCTTGAAATCGCAGCAGCTCCGCTTTTCCCAAGAATAAGGTTTTCCCAAAATTCATTTACACTATTACCTAAAGGCGTTACGGCACCCAATCCAGTTATTACGGCTCTTTTCATATAGTTTATTTGATTATGCATTAAAAATACTTACTAGTAAGTAAGTGGTGATTATAAAATTTTTTAGGGTTTTAAATCATCCAAAATTGATTGATAAAAACTTTTATAGTCGATTCTGTCCAGAACGGCAGAGAGCTGGAGGCTGGCTACAAGACTTGAGAATATTATTATTGCCTTGCTTTCCGGATCATTATTAAAAGAGAAGATTTTATTTGACCTGCCTTTGTCGAGAAGGTCGGTCAACCATGCCAGAATCATCTCTACCATCCTTTTCAGGTCTCTCTTTGTAGTTTCATTCAGTGTGAAATAATCCGGGCTCAATGCTCCAACCAGACATTTCTTATTCTCTCGATGACTTTTGATATAAATTTTCAGAAATGTTTCAAGTTGCTGCCACTCCCCGAATTTACGGCTGTTCATGTTTTCAACCATCTCTTCAAAACGCTGGATGTTGGTCTTTACGATACTAGTGCCCAGATTTTCCTTAGAGGGAAAGTAGTAGTGCACAGCAGCATTTCTTATACCCAGCTCTGTGGAGATATCCTGATAGCTGAATGCATTGTAGCCCTTAGTTCGTATCAGGTTTTCCCCCAACTCCAAAATTTTCTCTCTTGTGACAGACATTTTGTTCTTTTCTACAAATATACTTACTAATAAGTAAGTACAAAAATTATTTCTGAATTTTTATTAAATAACTAAATTTGGCAATCTCTTATTGAGAAGAAAATGAAAACAATAGATAGTAAGATAGAGAAGATATCCATATACTATTTCTCCGGAACGGGCAACTCAAGAAATGTTGCTGTGTGGGTCTCTGAGATTGCCGCCGAGAATGGAGTTGAGTGCCGGTTAGTCAATATAGCCCAAATCGACAGGCTCAATATTGCCAAACCTGATCCGGAAGATCTGGTTATATTCATTTCTCCGGTTCATGGCTTCAATTATCCCCCTGTAATGCTCCACTTTATTGCCAGGTTCCCGAAAGGGAGGAATCGAGTGGTGCTTATGAACACCCGGGCAGGAATGTTGATCGGCAAGTTTGTCACTCCCGGCGCAACAGGGATTGCATTTTATATTTCATCTCTTCTTTTGAAATTAAAGGGATACGGCATACAGGCAATTTTCCCCGTGAACCTCCCCTCAAACTGGATATCGGTACATCCGGGGTTGAATGCCAGGACTGTAAGTTATATCCACAAAAACGAGCGGAGGCGGGTTAAGACCTTTACACGGAAGATTCTAGGCGGTGGTTCCTATTTCAAGGCATTGCTGGAATTCTATGATATCTTGCTTCTTCCGATAGCCGTTCTATACTATCTGGTCGGAAGATTTATGATAGCCAAGACCTACTATGCCTCTTCAAGATGTAATAATTGCGGGTTGTGTATCAAAGAGTGTCCTGTGAAAGCGATAATCAAGGTTGACAACAGGCCGTTCTGGACCTTCAGATGTGAAAGTTGTATGAGATGTATGGGCAACTGTCCCAAAAAGGCGATAGAGGTCGGGCATGGTTTCATAATTGGCTTTGTAATGCTTTTTTCTTCGGTTTTGATTGGTTTGTTCTACAAATATTTTGGCCTCTGGTTCTTTGAGATAGAGAATGAGACTGTAAAACAAATTGTTGAGCCGGTCGTTTTTCTGACACTTTTGGAGTTATGGTATAGAGTTGTCCATTATTTAAACCGATACAGACTTCTTGAAAGGGTGGTTGTCTTCACTTCACTTACTAAATACAAATTCTGGGGCAGGAGGTATAAGGCCCTCAAACCGGAAAGCATTGACGATATTGATGATTAAAAAGGTTTTCTTTGATTTTGACGGGGTTGTTGTGGATTCTGAGCCTCTTCACGCAAGAAGCAAGGCTTTGACCTTGCAATATTTTGGAATTGAATACTCTCCTGATCTTTTTGACAGGTTCAAAGGTATAACCGAGCTTGGGTTTTTCAGACATGTCTCTGAACAACTTGACCCTCTTCACAGGTCCTGTGAGGAGTTTATTGGCAAGAGGCACGAGTATCTGGCTGAGATGTTGCCTGAAATGCCTTTTATAGAGGGGTACGAGGACTTTATGACTTCACTGCATAATGCAGCAATAGGAGCAATACTGGTCACCTCATCTACAAGAGAGGAGCTTGCCAACATTGACAACTACCTGCACTTCTCGCAATCTTTTGAACATATTATTGCTGCTGATGACACACCTCGTCATAAGCCCTATCCTGACCCCTATCTTAAAGCGCTCGAACTGGTAAGTGCAGAAGATGTAGTGGTAATCGAGGATTCCCCGAATGGTATTCTGGCAGCAGAAAGAGCCGGATGTGAGGTGTATGCACTGAAGACCTCCTTCACGTCAACAGAGCTTGAAGCGGCTGGGGCAGACAGGATCTTTGATGATTATAAGGCTCTTCGGGCAGCGCTCTCTTTGTGACACTTGTTTGATAAAAAATGAGTAGCTTTATATTAAGAAAAACAAAGAGTCATGAAAAAGCTATTCACATTAGTTCTGGTAGCAGCTCTTTTATCGGGTTGCGCCAACCCACTTAAAAAATCAATCAAGGAGATACTGACGGCTCAGGAGCTGGTCAAGGTGGAAAAGAAAAATCCCGGTTTCGGTAATATGTATCAATTTATACAGACCGTCAAGGATTCTCTTTTAAAGGACACTCTGTCCGGGAAAATCTGGAGTGAGATTACATATCAGCGAGTGAATGATTTTTTGCTGTATGTGAACGACACTTCGGTCTTTAAGTCTGTAAATGATAGCCTTAAAGGTGCCTGGGAGAAGCAATACGGCCAATATTCACAAAAGGCGGATTCAATTCTTGTATATTGGGCAAAGTACAAGGAGGAGAGCGATGTAAGCCAATATGTAAAGATTGAGCTTACAGAGATTGACAAGGAGTATTATCCATATTCAAACAAGTTGAACACAATCAGCCTCGGGATTAGGGTAGTTCCTTTGAAGGGGGCAATAGACTATCTTAGATTCAGTTATAAGATAATACCGAGATCTGCTGTAAACAAGGCTCAGTCTATATATGACATTTACAATTCACCTTTGTATGAGGCATCATGGTGTACATTGTCCAACCGTTTTTACGGAGCTGTCGAAAATTACTGGGAGGTAAACTATACAAACAAAAAGGTGTTGGAAGGCCGCAATATGCAGACTTTCAATTCGGATTTCATCATATACTTCGATGTAAGCGAACTTAGGAAAGATGGGAGGAGAATCTCAAAAGGGAGTGCCCGGATTCCTGCCTCTGTGCTCAGTTATTGGGAAAATGAGGGAGATGAGGCACAGATGGCTGCCGGCATGAACGCAATAATAAAAGAGATACTTGGTGTTGATTATATTTCCGAGGAGATGTTCCGTTCAGAGGCTCTCAAGGGTATGTATGAAAGCAGGGACAAAGAGCTTTACTCTCTATTGACCGCAGGAGGTTATACTTTTAAATAAATTTTCATGACAGATAAAATCCTTTCGAAGCAAAAGGTAAAAGCTTTTGAAAGGAAAAGATTATATTTGCGGAGATGAAAATAAATCTTTAAAAATATATCATGAAACTAAAATCAATTGTTTTATCTGTTTGCGGTTCTTTGGCTGTCTTCGGAATGGCAAATGCAAACCCGCTGGATACAGATCCTATGCTGACACTTGACAATTATTCAATTCCTGTAGGGGTTAAGGGTGCAAAAATCGCAAAAGTCATATCATCTTGCGGTTCACATTGCAGCCACGAGATCTCTATCGAGAAAGATACTGCCGGTATTTTTACTGTTGATAAGCATGGTGCAATAGCTCTGAAAAAGGGTGTGGCCCTTAGTGCCGACTCTCCTGCTTTCGTTTATGGCATCACAGTTAAATCAGGATGTGAATCTAAAGAGTTTGAACTTGTAAAGGATCAGTTTATTAAGAACAAAGTAATAGCTCACAGAGGTGCATGGAAAAATCATGAGGCAAGCCAGAATTCAAGGAACTCACTCAAATATGCAATTGAGATAGGTTGCGAAGCTTCTGAGCTGGATGTCTGGTTGACATCTGATGGTGAGATTGTCCTGAATCACGACCCATCTGTAGGTGGTAAAGTTGTTGAGGATAACACAGCTGCAGAGATGGCAACCGTTCCACTCAAGGGTGGGGAC
Organism: Bacteroidales bacterium; assembly: GCA_028690215.1. Lineage (GTDB taxonomy): Bacteria > Bacteroidota > Bacteroidia > Bacteroidales > UBA932 > Bact-08. The sequence goes on from JAQVBQ010000024.1 coordinate 14,579, forward strand.
TATGTTACAACTCTTGCGCAGATTATCAAGGATGTGAAGAAACAGAACAAGACCAAGATTGTGATTGAGATTAAGGCTTCGTTGAAGAGCCAGGAGAGGACCGATGAACTTACAGCAAAGGTCATGAAACTTGTTCACGACATGAAGGCTCAAGCCTGGGTTGCATGTTATATTTCATTCAACTACAACTCCTGCCTGATCTCTGCACAGATGGATCCAACAGCAAGAACTGCCTATCTGAGCGATGACAAGAGTGTAAACGATCTTAAGGCAATAAACATGTGGGGTATTGACTTCAATTACAAGATGTTCGAAAAGGATGCAAATCTTGTCAAAGATGCGCATGCTGCAGGTATGACAGTGAATGTGTGGACTGTCAATAAGAAAGAGGATCTGGTGTTATATCTTGACAAAGGAGTTGACTTTATCACCACAAACGAGCCGGAAATGCTTCTTGAGATTATCAAGGAGAGAAAATCAAAGTAGTACACTTTTCAAAGCGTCGTATTCATTAGGCAATACGGTGCTTCTCTTAACTCTATTCAGGCACTGCTCAAGGTTCTTAGGAACTGTCACGGCAGTGCCTGAACTTTTTTCCACTATATCCTTGAACTTTGCGGGGTGTGCTGTTTCAAGCACTATTGAGCTGTAAGGTCCGGGATTCTCCTTCAGGTAGTCATTCAGTGCAAGATATCCTACAGCACCATGAGGATCAATCAAATAACCGAATTTTTCTTTTACCTCTCTGATTGCGGCCTGTGTCTGAGGATCTGTGTATGAACGGCTGTAGATTACATCCTTGATCCTGTCGGTACATCCTCCGAATAACGAGTCTATACGGGCAAAATTGCTGGGATTTCCGACATCCATTGCATTTGATATCGTCTGGACCGAAGCCTTTGGCATAAACTTCCCTGTCTGTAGAAAGTGAGGAAATATATCATTTGAATTGACGGCAGCAATGAATTTATGAACAGGCAGCCCCATCTCTTTTGCAAAAAGACCTGCAGTAAGGTTGCCGAAATTACCGCTAGGGACAGAAAACACCACTCTCTTTTCCCTGTCTTCCACCTGGGAGTATGCGTAGTGATAGTAAAACGACTGGGGAAGCAATCTGGCTATGTTTATCGAATTTGCAGAGGAGATCCTCACCCTGGATTTCAACTCCTTATCTGCAAATGCCTGTTTAACCATCCTCTGACAGTCGTCGAATGTTCCTTTTATCTCTAAAGCGGTAACATTGCCTCCAAGAGTGGTCAGTTGCTGTTCCTGTATACGGCTTACCTTTCCCGATGGGTAGAGAAGCACCACACTCACTCCCGGGACATTGTGAAACCCATTGGCCACAGCACTTCCGGTATCCCCTGAGGTCGCAACAAGTATAACCAGTTCCTTGTCTTCGTCCTTGTTGAAATAGGACAGTGTCTCCGCCAGGAACCTTGCGCCGAAATCCTTAAAAGCCAGAGTGGGCCCGTGGAACAGTTCAAGCACATACTTGCCGTTTTCCAGGGTTACCAGAGGCGCAGTGAATGTAAAGGCTCGCCTTATAATTCCGAACATGTCATAGTCGGGAATCTCATCTTTTAGCAATGTCCTGGAGACAGCAAATGCAATATCCTGAAGATCCAGAATGTTGATTCTCTCGAAAAAGGCCTCCGGCATTTTCGGCAATGAGACAGGCATAAATAATCCGCCATCTTCTGATATGCCTTTTATGACAGCCTCCCTGAAGGATACAAGCTTGTTTCTGTCGTTTGTGCTGTAAAGTTTCATAATGTTAATTAAGTTCAATTATTCTTGGCCCGTTTAGGTTTATTTTTGACACGTAGAGCTCCGATCTGAGCTGGTGTTTCAATAGGCTTTGTTGCATGGCAAGTCCCGCTTTTTCGGCAGTTTCGGATCCTCTGGATAGTGCAAAGACGGATGGCCCGGATCCGGATATGCTACATCCTAGAGCCCCGCTTTCTATGGCTGCCTTTTTTATGTCCGAGAAACCGGGGATGAGCTGTGATCTTACAGGTTCTATTACAACATCCTCAAGAGAACGGCTGATAAGACCATAGTCACTTTTAAGCAGACCTGTAACGAGAGCTGCGGTATTGCCCCATTGTCTTATAGCTTTGGAAAGTGAGATCTCGCTTGGGAGTATCTCTCTCGACTCTCTGGTGGAAATCTCTATCTGAGGGTGTATTACGGAACAATACAGCTCGTCAGGGACATCCAGCTTAATGATGTCAAGGGGATCGTAGCTCCTTATAAGAACGAATCCTCCATACAGACAGGGTGCAACGTTGTCTGCATGGACAGATCCGCTGGCAAGCTGCTCCCCCTCAATCGCAAAATTGAGCAGCTCCTCTTTTGATAGGTCAAGTTCAAGCAATCTGTCAAGGGCAAAGGCAGCAGCCACGGCACTGGCAGCACTGGATCCGAGTCCGCTGCCCAGTGGCATCTTCTTGTGAATCTCCACCTCAATACCACACGTTATGCCGAGTTTTGCCACCATTGAGAGCAGGGGTTTGCCTGCCGTGTTTAATGCGGCATCGAGAGGCAGCCTCCCCTGATCTCCTGTGATTTGTGTTATTGTCACTCCCGGTTTTCCGGAAACTCTTATTACAACCTCATCTCCGGGCTCGTCTATGGCAAACCCCATGATGTCAAATCCACATGCAATATTTGCTACTGTTGCCGGTGCAAAAACTCTGACCTCGTTTTTCATTTTCTTATATTAAATGTTTTTTAGGTAACCCATCTTGTACATGAGCTCTGCATTGAGTATCGCCCCGCCTGCGGCTCCCCTGATTGTGTTGTGCGATGTGATTACGAACTTGTAGTCGAAGATCGGACACTCTCTCAGCCTGCCGACAGAAACAGCCATAGCCTTGTCGATATTTCTGTGGAGTTTGGGCTGAGGGTAATTCTTCTCTTCAAAATAATGAACAGGGCCGGCAGGAGCTGATGGCAAGCAATACTGTTGTGGAAGTGAGGTGAACTCCCTCCATGCAGCCTTGATATCCTCTACGGAAGCTCTTTTCTTTAATTTAACCTGTACTGTTTCTGTGTGGCCGTCAATCACAGCCACTCTGTTGCACTGTGCACTGATTTTTATATCTGCGTTTTCAATCTTGTCATCTGCAAATTTTCCGAGTATCTTCAGCGGCTCACTCTCCATCTTCTCCTCCTCGCTTCCGATAAAAGGGATAACATTGTCAATTATGTCAAGTGATGATACTCCCGGATAACCTGCTCCGGACAATGCCTGCATTGTCACCACATTTACCATCTCGATTCCGAATCTTTCATGTAGAGGCTTGAGTGCCATGACGAGCCCTATAGTGGAGCAGTTAGGGTTAGTTACTATTGCTCCGGAGTATCTCTGACTTTTTATGAGTTCAAGATGGTCCGGATTTATCTCAGGTATAAGCAACGGCACATCCTTGTCAAATCTGTGATTCCTGGAGTTTGAAATCACATAGTAACCATTTTCTGCAAACTCCTGCTCAATCTCTCCTGCAACAGATGCATCGAGTCCTGAAAATACAATTTTGCTCTCCAAACCCGGACGGCACTCTTTTACAGTCAAATATGCGGCTTTATCCGGAAGGGGTGTTGACTGGACCCAATTGACGGCATCCTTGTATAATTTCCCGGCAGAGCGTTCAGAGGCGGCAACCTCATGCAACTCGAACCAGGGATGATTTTGAAGCAGTTCAATGAATTTCTGTCCTACGCTACCTGTGGCCCCAAGTACGGCTACCTTTAATTTTTGTTTTTCCATTTTTAACAATTTTATCTTTTTTTAATTTTAAACACATTTAAGAATATCTGCGAACACACCGCAGGCTGTAACCTCCGCACCTGCTCCGGGGCCTTGTATTACCAACGGTCTTGTGCTGTAATATTTACTGCTGAAAGCAACGATGTTGTCATTGGCCTTCAGTGAGAAGAATGGGTGAGTGCTCTCAACTGCCTTCAGTGAGACAGATGCCTTCCCGTCTTTAAGGCTTGCAATATATCTCAGTACTTTGCCATCTCTCCTTGCTGAATTAAGTTTCTCTTCAAATGAGGAGTCGTATCCCTTCATTTCCCGATAGAACTCATCCACATCTCCCTGCAGAGAGACCCCTTCGGGTATAAGGCTCTCAAGCCTGATATCAACCATTTCCATGTTGAAACCTGACTCCCTTGCAAGAATCAGCAATTTCCGGGCAACATCCATCCCATTAAGATCATCCCGCGGGTCCGGTTCTGTATACCCCTTAACCTGTGCCTCCCTGACAAGTTCGGAGAATGGGATCTTCCCGTCATAGCTATTGAAAATATAACTCAGGGTTCCTGATAGAACTCCTTCAATCGATTCAATCTTGTCCCCGCATGAAATCAGATCCTTAAGTGTTCCTACAACCGGCAGACCTGCTCCGACATTGGTCTCATACAGGAATTTTGATCCGCCGTTCTTTGAGCTAGACCGGATGCTTCTATAGAACTCAAGTTTGGAGGAGTTGGCTTTTTTATTTGGCGTAACAACAGAAATCCCTGCCGAAAGTATTTCAGGGTACTTGTTAACATAACTCTCTCCCGGAGTGCAGTCGACAAACACAGAGCCCTGAAGGCTCAGAGAAAGCATCTTCTCTACCAATGTGTCAGGATCTGCAATCTCTTTTGAATTTGTGAGTGAGGATTCCCATTGGGTCAGGTTTATACCATGATTGTCGAATATGATTTTTCTACTGTTAGCTATGGCAACCACCTCTATTTTTAATAAGGAGTTGCTGAACAGCTCTTTTTGCTGTCTTTCGATTTGTCTAAGAAGCTCACTTCCGATCAGACCTGTACCGGCAAGGAATATGTTTATAGGTTTATGACCGTTATTGAAGTATGTTGTGTGAATTGCGTTGAGTGCCTTACTAAGGTCTGACTTTGCAATCACTGCCGAGATGTCAAGTTCAGAGGAGCCTTGTGCAATCGCTATTATATTCACCTTGCTTCTTCCCAGTGACTGAAAGAATTTGCCGGCATTGCCGGGTGTCTGTCTCATCTGGGCTCCGACTACTGTGACTATGGAGAGATCATTAGTTATACTGACTTCGTTTACAATCTTTGCCTGTATTTCATATTTGAACTCCTTCTCAATGCATTTTTTTGCCTTGACGGCAGAGTCGGGCATGACGGCTATACAGATTGAATGTTCAGAGGAGGCTTGGGAGATCAGGATTACATTAATGTTCATGTTTGCGAGTGATCCGAATACCCTTTTGGAAATACCGGCAACACCTATCATCCCGCTTCCCTGTATCAGCAGGAGAGAGATATTGTCAATCGAGGAGATTCCTTTGATTGCAAACCTTTCGTTTTCACTCTTTCTTCCAATCAGAGTGCCCGGGAAAGAGGGGTTCAGAGTATTCATTATTCTTATTGGGACATTCCTGTCCATAGCCGGTTGCATGGTAGGGGGGTAGATTACTTTCGCCCCGAAATGTGACATCTCCATGGCCTCATCATAGGTAAGAGAGGATACTGAAAATGCATCCTTTACCTTTCTCGGGTCTGCTGTCATTACCCCGTCAACATCAGTCCATATCTCTATCTCCTCGACCTGTAAAGCTGCTCCGAAGATTGATGCAGTGTAGTCGGAACCTCCACGACCAAGAGTGATGGTCTCTCCGCGTTTTGTAGAAGCGATAAATCCGGTAATCACCTGGAGTTTTGAGTGACTTTTAAAATAGAGTTCAATGTTTTTGTCAGATATTTCGAAATTTATCCTCCCAGATCCGAAGCTGTCATCACAAATCAACAACTCCCTGCTGTCCAGAAACCCGGCATCAACACCCCTCTCTTTGAGAGCTTCGCTTATAATAAATGCCGACAGTCTCTCCCCGAAACTGAGGATATGATCCAAAGTCTTACCTGTAAGCTCCTTTATGAGAGATACTCCGTGGAGAATATCAGAAAGCTCCTTTATATTGAAAAGTATGTTTGTAAGTATATGGCTCTGTTTTTTTACCGGTATCAGTTCTCTTACTGCTTCAAAATGCCTCTCTTTAAGCTCTTCAAGAGATGTGAGATATTGTTGGCTGCCACTGCATGCAAGATTTGCAAGGTTGATAAGCGTGTCCGTAACTCCCTGAAAAGCAGAAAAGACAACTGCTACTCTTCCATTATCCTTGTCTGATTTGACAACAATCTCAATTACCTCCTTGATGCGAGACGGACTTCCCACAGATGAGCCGCCGAACTTTAATACCTTCATAATTTTTCAGTTTTTCACTTTTTATCACAAAAAAACCGGCTTCCTTAATGAGAAGCCGGTTTCAATTTTTATATATGCCAAACATAACCAACTTCAATCATACAACGTTGTTGTTGTGATTGTTGTCATGGATGTAGTACCCATAATAATTGAAGTCGTGTGTTGGATTGCCATTTTTTCTTTCGAATTATAACGTAGCAAAAGTACTCGAATAAATTAAATATTCAAATATTTTTTACTGATTTTGTATAATCGGTATTGTGAAATAGAATGTGCTTCCCTTACCTTCCTGAGAATCAATCCATATTTTACCCCCCAGAACCTCGACATAGGCCTTTGAAATTGTAAGACCAAGTCCGTTTCCGCCATATTCCCTGATATCTCCCCTCTCTACCTGAATAAAGCTGTTGAATATTACCTCCTGCATCTCTGAAGGAATACCTATACCTGTATCTTTTACATAGAATTCAATGTAATCTCCTCTCCTTGAGCAGCCTGTTTCCACAAAGCCCTCTTTAGTAAATTTGACTGCATTGTCCATGAGATTTGTCAATATCTCTTTTAATTTATATATATCTGTGCTGATAGTTTTCTCCTCATCAGATATATTGATATTGTGTTGTATCTGAAGAGAACTATTTCTCAAATTATGGAGGATTGCCTCATAAACAGACATTATCAGCTCTTTAATATCGACAGTGTCATTTATAATCGAAATCTGGCCTGTCTGGATAGAGGATACCTCAATAACCTTGTTTACTATATTCATAAGAATAAGGCTATTTTCAGATATCATTCTCGTATAGAGGCTTCTTTGCTCTTTGGATGTATCATCACTGTCAAGAAGATCCGAAAAGCCCAGGATTGAATTCATCGGCGTCCGGATTTCATGGGAGATATTGTGAAGGAATGCCGTTTTTAGTCTGTCGCTCTCTTCTGCCTTCTCTTTGGCAAGTATCAGCTCCTCCTCAATCTTTTTGAGCTCTGTGATATCAGTCATTATTCCGTCCCAATATCTGATTCCGTCTGATTGTCTCGGTCTTGAATATATCGACAGCCAAACTGTATCTCCTTCAGAGTTAATTACTCTGGAAATTGTGCTTAAAGGAACGCCTTCAGAAAATGAATGCCTCACCTCGGAACTTATCCGGTTGAAATCCTCAGGGTGAATTTTGTTGAAAACGAGTGATGCATCAGAATAGGCCTCATCAATTGTACATCCGAACAAATGCTCCGTAGAGTGACTCAAAAATGTGAATCTCTCTTTTCCGTTATCGCCTACGGTAGTCTGAAAAATCAATACATTAACAAGTCTTTCTGTAATCAACTGTATCTGCTGCTGCTGTCTTTCCGCTAATTTCTTTAATGTTATGTCATGGGCAAACATTGATATGCCTGTAACCACACCATTCTTTTTTAGTGTACGCGAGTATATTTGCAGATAGACTTTCCCTGTGGCAGATCTGTATTCACACTCACAAGCATCATTCTTCAATACTTTATTGTAGATATCATGCCAAACCTCCTGTTGCTGCTTGTCATTGGGAAATATATCCTCTAGAGTCATACCTGTTTTGAGAGAAATATGCATCTCATTCATGATGAACTTCCCGAATGAGTTGTTCCATTTTACAAGTTGGAGATTATTGACATTAATAGACCAAATTAGATCAGGGGTACTGTCAAGAATTGAGTTCAATTCTCTTTGTGATTCTTTAAGATTTGCCTCAACTTTACTTCTGTATTCGTTTTCCAGCTGTAGCTCATCCAGAAGAGCCCTTGCCTCTCTGTTCTTTTTCTCCAGCTCTTTAGTCTTTGCCTTCACCCGATTTCTCAGAAGAAGTGTAAATGAAGCAAGTAGGATGAATGAAATAATTAAGCCTGCAATTACAGGCCTATATTTCTTGAAGAAATTTATCCTCTCATGAACACGAAACCACTTATTGTATATTTTATCATACTCTCCGGACTCTTTAACCTTTAACAGACCTACATTGATCAACCCCAGAAGCTCCTCGTTCTCTTTTGTAGTTACATAGGAATATTCTCTCGGAAGAATGCCTGAAGCACCCATTGTGAGGTTTCTGATATGGTATTTGTTAATGAAATACATTCCCTGATAGTCGCCTATCCAAGCGGCATCGTGTTTTCCGGATGCCAGTAGACGAAGAGCTTCAAGTGGGTCCTTAACGTGAATTATCTTGTTTGTTATTTTATGCTCAATCAGAAAGTAGTGAATGAAATCCTGGTTCTGCACGATTACCTCTTTATTCCCCAATTGATCAATAGTGCGGATTTTTGTACCTTTTCGGGTGAAGATCCCGGATGTCAGTATACTGTGGGCGAAGCTGTATTTAACATTTGTAGAGCGGTTGGGAGTAACAACTGCACCAAGAAGCAAATCAGCCTTTCCACCGGTGAAATCCTTCCATACATTGCCCCATTCACCGAGCTCAATCTGATAGCTGATCCCCATCTCTTTGGCAATTAACCGGAATAATTCAACATTAAATCCGTCCGGTTCGCCTTTGTCGTTTATGAATTCATGTGGGGGGTAGTTGTTGTCTCCCTTTATAATAAAGACTTTATCCTCAACATCTTTATCGCCGTTGTAGTAGGCTGCCGTAAGAGATGTCGATAACAGTAAAAATAAAAAAACTACCAGGCAATGTCTTGTCATTGGTGGCTAATAAGGGGTTTGTAAATATACAACTTTGTTTATATAAGTTGTATATGGTGCCCTACAATTTTATTTCCTTCCTTATAATTCTAGTCCATAAGGCATAGCCTTCAGAGTTCATGTGGAGCATGTCATCCAGAAAAAGAGTCCTATCAGGCTGCCCTTTTTTTATCATGTCAGATGCAATATCTATATACCTGATATATTGCCGGCTGTCAGCATAATCTTTCAGTAACGAATTAATGGCACATTGCTCTTTGTAAATGCTGAATCTGAGCGGTGATGGTTTTAATGATACAATGTAAAGAGTTGCAGAAGGAAAATCTTTATGTGCCATTTCACTAAAGATTCTGAAAAATTCTAAAAGAGTCTTTGTCTCAAGTTTGTCTTCAGGTATAACGTCGTTTTCGACATAGAGGACAATCTTTTTCGGATTATATGGCTTGACAAGAATGTCATAATGATAGATAATGTCCCTGATTGTAGAACCACCGAATCCATTATTGACAACCTTGAGAGGTTGCATGTCCTGCTGAAGGGTTTTCCACATTCTTACAGAGGAGCTGCCGACAAAAAGAACATCAATGTTTGGTGAGAATCCTGGTTCTGTAGGTTTTTTCGCAATCAAGGCAAGTTCGTCAGCATACCTATCATTGAAATTCAAATGGTCTTCATATCGTATGTCTGCGCCCAAATCCCAGATAACGCTCTTGCCGTTATCAACGCAAGGGGCATCTATTATCTTTTTGCTGAAACAGTCCAGTGGTAGCATTTTTGCGTTGAACAGAGAGACATTTGAACTGTTTCTATAGGCATGCCTTACAAAGAGCGGATTTCTGACTGAGTCACATTGAAGGAGAATCTCGTTATCCCGGATAGTGTGAGTTACCTTATAATATCTGGTTCCATCTTCTGAGAGCTCGAATTCAGGAGCTCCCGGCATGGAGACTATCTTGCCGTATGTGTTCCCAAGCCCTATTACAGCCTTGCCTTCAACTTGCTTTATATATTGAACATCAGGATATCTGATATCGGCACTGTTTTGCCCGTATGTCTTATATAGAGCTTTTAGTGCAAGTCTTTCGCCTACCTCTGCCTTCCGGGCCGGGTGTATATTGTCGGAGTCACCGAGATCCACTGTAAGCACAACATCAGACGCAGGAATGTTTTTGTAGGCTGATGACATGATCTCTCTCATTCTTGCAGCCTCTGTGTTGTCTTTTCCTGAGTATTTATATGGGGCTATCTGAACATAATAGAAAGGCAGCTCCTCTCCCCATAGCAATCTCCACCCCTTAACCATATCGCCTAACATTACGGGATATTGGGCGGAATTATCCAGATTGGCTTCCCCCTGATACCAGAGAAATCCCTTTACAGCGTATTGCCCCAGAGGATGTATCATTCCATTGTAGAGTGATGATAACAGGAATGCATTTGGCAGCCCCTCTTTAGGTACAGAATTTACCTTGTATAGATCGAAGGTGCTGAGGTATGACCACTCACCCGCAAGAGATATAGTATCTTTAGCTGAGATGATCCTCATCTCGGAAGGATCTCCGACTATTCCTCCGTTCCATAATGATGTAAGTACATTTATTGCGATTATGTTCTCCCCCGCTTTTGTCAGATTAACCGGAATCTTTACCCTCGGATGTCTGTAGGCTCTTGAAGGCAGGATCTCCTGATAGACCATCTCTCCGTTGAAAAAGATCTGACAATTCCTATCAATCTGAGGAAGTTCAAGAGTCAGATCGGAAGGAGAGGGGAGGGTGATTGTCTTGTATATAAACGTACCTCCTAATGACTCACCTCTCGGTGTGTTGAAAAAGTAGTTTGGGAGTGAGAGCTTGGGGAATTTCAAGAAATCCATTGAGGCAAGTTCTTTTCCTGTGTAGAGCTGTGATTCTTCTATCCATTTGCTGAATCTTTCAGTTGCAGCATCCTCACCAAGGCTGCTCATACGGATCTCTTCATCGCGTTCTGTACGTTTTGGCAAATAAATCTCAGAGGAGGCATCTTTTTCCCGGATCCAACTCTCTATCGGTGTTCCTCCGTAGGATGAGTTTATCAATCCGACCGGTACATTAAGTTTTTCCCTGAGAATCTTGCCGAAGAAATATCCTACAGCCGAAAACCACTCTACATTCTGCCTTTTTTTAAATCGCCATCCGCCATTGGCAACAACGTCACTCTGGGGGTAGAACCTTTCACATCTTGCCACTTTGAATTCTCGTAGGTAAGGATCATCAGCACCTTCAATAACATCGTTACGCCCTTCAACCTTCAACGAGCTGAGCTTCTCTTCGTGAAATGTCATCTCCATATTGGATTGGCCGGCTATAAGCCAAACCTCTCCAAATAGGATGTCATCAAGTTTTATCTCCTTACCCGAAGATGTGATTTTTACCGAGTGCCTGGTATAATCTCCGGAGAGTGTCTTTAGCTCAGCACACCACTCGCCTGATTTTCCTGCTTTGACAGTTATCGGTTCAGACCAGGATGGAGTTACTGTAACCTCTGAATAGGGGAGAGTGCTGCCCCAGATCTTGACATTTTTATTCTGTTGTAAGACTGCTCCGTCGGAGAATATTGTGGCTACCTTCAAATCCTGCCCGTTCAATAAAGTTGTCTGAAGGGCTAAAAATAAAATTGCAAGAAATCTGTAAAACATAAATCACTATTTTTCTTCACTTGCGTCCTGCCACTGATAAGTCCTGAAAACACTTACAGGAAGATTCTCTTTGCTTCGCAAGTTTGTAATCTTTGTGTAACTCCATCCCATCCTTGCAGCTACAGGTACCGATACTTGAGGGCTGGTAAGCTCCACTGTGTTTCCGGAGATCTTTGCATCAGCAATATAAAAGACCTTGTCGGAACCGCATATCTCAAACATTGTCGGGGCTTTGCCGTCTGATGTTTTCAGGCCACTCTCGGCATAGCTGAAACTGATAGTCACCTTGTTTCCGGTTATAACCGCATTGTTAAAGATCGGGCAACGGTAGCTGCTAAATGTGCTTTTGCCGTAATTCTGGCTTAGGGCAAGCGATGCAAGCCTTTCTCCCACATCTTTCTTGTTTCTGGGATGTATATTTGTGATATCTGCGATATCATCATTTACCTCTATAGCTGTCTTGGAAATTGTCTTGGTAGCCTCGGCCTGGGAGAAGCGCATGGCAGGGTTGGAGTAGTTGGTCCTGTAATTCCATTCTCTCTGGTAAGGTGCTATTTGACAAATATATACGGGGAACTCCTTTTTCCAGATACCTCTCCACCCTTCAATCATGGTTTTGAGGAATTTAGGATAGATATATGGGCTGCTTTGATTGTTCTCTCCTTGATACCATATAGCACCGGCAACAGGGATATCCTTTAGTGGGTGAATCATGGCATTATATGCACTTCCCGGGAGGCTGGGACTTCCATCGGTGTGTCCTGCCGACCTTAGCTGAGCATCACTGTTCAGCTCGCTGTCATTTTCAACCCATTTAGAATCCATCCAGACCTCTATTGCTGTATTTCCCCAGTTGGTACCTATGAGACCGATAGGAACACCAAGCTCCTGAAAAAGAGCTTTTCCGAAAAAGTAGCCGACGGCGCTGAAATCTCCGGCTGTAGATGGCATACAAGGCAGCCATTCAGAATCGAAACTATCTTGTGGTGTGCCGGCTGTCTTTCTGCTCATATTGAGTAACCGTATTTTCGAAAGTGTGGCTGAGGCAACTTCGGTTGCCCCATTCTCCGCATTTTTAAGATACCACTGCATATTCGACTGTCCGCTGCAGACCCACACCTCTCCTACAAGTATATTTGTATACTCCTTTCTATATTTACCCTCAACCTTTACACTGACAGGATCCATTGAGGCCTGGGGAGTCGAAACCGAGAGACTCCACTCGGAGTTGTTCCCGACAGTTACTATCTGAGGCTCACTCTGCCACGAACAGGTTATCCTGATCTTCTCTCCCGCACTGCCTTTTCCGCGGATAGTAAAGTTGCTCTTCTGCTGCAATACCATATTGCTTTTCAATGAAGAGCTGACCTCTACCGTTGAGTTGCTTGTAAATTTATCTGAGTTCTCTTCCCCGCCACTCTTTGTACAACTCAGAAATGAGGCAAAAAAGAGAATAAGTATATAAAGAACCCCTTTTTTCACTATAATTCGTTATTTAGCAGTTTGTCTACAAGTTCGTTAAAGTCTGCTGTGGCAACGCCGACGTATTTGTCTGCGCCACCGTAATATACATAAAGAATTCCATCTTTTACAACATTACCTGTAGGGAACACACACCCCTTGTAGAAACCCTCGATTTCGTAATAATGCTCAGGTTCCATAAGGAAATTTCTTGTCCTGGCTATTACCTTTGTAGGATCATTGAGGTCGAGCATCATGGCGCCAACCCTGTAATAACCCTTACCTCCGTTCTCCACACCGTGATACAGCACAAACCATCCCTTGTCTGTCTTTATTGGAGGAGTGCTTCCGCCAACCTTCTCTTCCCAGCTCCCTTCGATTCCCTCGATCAACACCTGACTTGGTTCATCCCAGTTGAGAAGGTCATTCGAAAATCTTATCCAAACTGCAGGATACTTGGGACCGAAACCTTCACCAACCCACTCTTTAGGTCTGTGAAGCATGGCATATTTGCCATTTATCTTCTCGGGAAAGAGTATTACATCCCTGTCGTCAAGATGTGACTGTGTTATTCTTCCGAGCCTTCTCCATTTTTTGAAATCCTTTGTAATTGCAAGGGCAGAGTTGGCTATATTCCTTTTTAAAAAATCAGGAGCATTGTCTCCCATATCACGGGTCAGGACCTCATCATGGGCAAAGCGCCAGTACTGTCCCGGAGGGAATGGTCTGAATGCATAGGTTAC
>JAQVBQ010000096.1 GCA_028690215.1 Bacteroidales bacterium
GATAAAAGGATATTTGCAGATGTTATCCAAACCATTTTAAGCCCAATATGAAAAATCTGCCATTTAAGCCCCAATAAGACACATATAACAGTATGAAATCTGTTCAGAAATGCCATCCGAAGCTGATATATCTGTCGGCAGAACGATAAGAATGAGGTAAAATTCACTGGATTAAGCAACTTTAGTGCCAAGTATGATTTTCAATGAGAAATATGCCGTAAATTTGCAAGTACAAAATAATACTCTATGTATGGCACGAATAGGATATCTGTGGAATACTCCACACTATAAAAATTACGAGGAAGACAAACAGTGGATGTTGGACAATGGATGTGATCAGATCATTGAAGAACAAAACATCCATGAAAAGCTCCGTCCAGAATGGCAACGACTCATAGAAGCCTTGACCACGAGCGACGAACTTATCGTTGGTAAATTCAGCAATGCCGTGAGAGGATCCAGAGAACTATCCATTCTCCTGGAATTCTGCCGCAAGAACATGGTGCGAGTGATATCCATCCGTGACAGGATAGACTCAACAGGAGAAATGTTCAAAGACACCCGTTCCTCGGATATCCTTAATATGATGGCAACCTTACCACAAGAAGCCTTGGCAATGCGTAGAGCCAACAGCAGTACAAGCAAGCTGAAAAAGCCTATCAAGGCACACACTTCAGCAACCTTGCTTAAACTGGAGCGCAACAAGATGGTGGTTAATATGTACAAAAGTGGCCATACCATCGACGACATTTGGCAACGAAGCGGATTCAAAAGTAGAAGTTCCCTGTTCCGCATCTTGAATGTGGCAGGTGTAGATTTGAATCGAGGCCATACAAAAGGACCATTGAAGAAACGTTCCAACTCAAAAGAAGACGACAATGAAAAGGATTAAGATTACAGTAATCAGGAGAGTGTATCATACAGACCTTTCAGCAAAATACGAGAGTCCTATTGAACATACCTGCGATATGCAAGAAGGACAAACGTTTATATCCATCGATGCTCAGAAGCCAGAGGGTCTTTGCGAGAGTGCCTGGCAATCCATGCAACCCTTCGTAATGACCTTGGCACATGGAGGCGAAAATTTCTATGATGGTTGGATGAAGAATCCTAAGTCTGCTATGATATCCTGTAACGATGGCTTTCGTCCTGTTAGTTTTTACATTGAAACGATAGAAGAATGAGCGCAATAGAAAAGATAATCATTAGCTATGTGATAGTCATCAACGTCATTACCTTGATGATGTATGGCATTGACAAATGGAAAGCCAAACACAGCAAATGGCGTATTCCAGAAGCCACACTGCTCATCATGGCAGCTGTGGGAGGAAGCATTGGCGCATGGACGGGTATCAAACTCTTCCATCATAAGACCTTGCATAAGAAATTCAAATATGGAGTGCCGGCCATATTCCTCATTCAACTAGGAATAGTGGTATTCGTTTATCTCAAAACAAACAACCTTGTATGACCTCCAAAGAATCAGCACTACTAGCACAAATGCAAGACCTTGGCTATAGTCAGGGCATGATAGTAACTGCCATGCGAATACTCAGCCAGTCAAAGGCTGCTCAAGATGATGCACTACTCTATCTTTATGACGAGCATCCATCAGAAAGTCAGTTTATCGACTATATTTCCGAATTATGTTCAAGCCAAAAGATATGAATAATCAAAAATGTACTAAGGAATTGTCTGAGATGAGCCTTGAAGAACTTTGGCAACTATTTCCTATTGTTCTCACAAAGCCTAACGATCGTTGGGGTAATGATTATGCTGAAGAAAAGTCATTGCTATTTCATTTGTTATGCAATATGAATCTGGTACGTATATCACATATAGGTAGTACATCCATCCAAGCTATTTGGGCTAAACCGATAATAGATATATTGATAGAAATGAGTGACAACAGTAGCTTCAATGATATATATAAGATTTTGCTAGAACATGATTATATCTGCATGATAAAATCTGAAAGACGCATGGATTTCAACAAAGGCTACACAAAATTTGGCTTTGCCGATAAAGTCTTTCATATTCATGTGAGACTTTCAGGTGATAACGATGAATTATATTTTAGAGATTACTTAAATGAGCATCCATCTATTGCCAAAGAATATGAAGCATTGAAACTTTCTCTTTGGAAACCATTTGAACATGACAGAGATGGATATACGAATGCTAAGACAGATTTCATAAATAAATATACCTACTTAGCTAAACAGACCTATGCTGGTAGATATGAAAATGATTATAAAGAGTAATGCCTATGAAATTTGGAATGAGAACGCCATCGCTCAAAAAGAGTATAAGCGCACGTACAACAGGCAGACTAAACAGAGCCGTCAAGAAAGCCATCATCCCCGGATATGGAAGAAAGGGAATGGGCATATTACATCCCAAAAAAGCACTGTACAATCAAGTCTATCGAAGAACCACATTCAGCATCTTCGACTTGGCAAAGGCAGCCTCTGGTACTAAAAGAGGAAGTGCTAGTAATAGCGGATGCTGCTTGACTATTCTGTTTTGGATAGTTATAACTTTCACTATCGTTATTTTACAGTAAAGAGTAAGACAAATAAAGATATTTCTGATTATGGATAAGATACAAGACCTTGCGCTTGCCATGATTCACTATGACAAGGGTGATCCAAAACGCATACAACATACTACAAAAGTTCATGCCTATGCCAAGCTCATTGGTTTAAAGGAAGAACTCGACGAAGAGACGCAGTTTATTCTCGAAAGTGCTGCTCTGGTGCACGATATTGGAATTCGTGCAAGTGAACAAAAGTATGGTCGTCAGAATGGTAAACTCCAAGAACAAGAAGGTCCTGCTGTGGCTCGTGACCTTCTGACGAAACTTGGTAGCTACACCGAAGAGCAAATAGAACGTATCTGTTGGCTCGTAGCACATCATCACACTTACCATGTATGCGATGACCTGGATTACAAGATTCTCATAGAAGCAGACTTCCTTGTCAACTTATATGAAGATTCAGAGTCAAAGGAAGCCGTACTTGCCGTTCGTAAGAACATTTTCCAAACTAATGCTGGCACTGAGATACTTAACACGATGTTCGGGTTGGAATAAGAATTTAAAAATGATAAAGAATCTGATATTTGACTTTGGAAAGGTGCTCGTGGATTACGACTTCGAGGCATTCTTTCGTAAATATATCCCTGATACAGAAAGGTGTCGGGCTTTTACCCTTGTACTCTACAACGAAGAGGTACAGCAACGACTTGACCGTGAGGAAAAACCATTTGAGACTATCGTTGAAGATATCATCAGCAAGAACAAAGATTTTGAGCCAGAGATACGCATCTTCAATGAGCATTACCCGGAGATAGTGACGAATGAAGTTGAAGGAATGTACGAACTGCTCACCCAACTAAAAGCTGAGGGCTATAAGCTCTATGGGTTGACAAACTGGTGCAGCAAGGTATATCTCACCATCGCTCAGTTTGGCATCTTCAAGCTGCTCGATGGCTATATTGTCTCTTCTGATGAAAAAGTGATAAAACCTGAAGCAGAAATATACCAACGTCTCTTCAATAAGTTCAACCTGAAGCCTGAGGAGTGTATCTTCGTTGATGATCGTGCAGAGAATATCGAAGGTGGCCGACGGGTTGGTATGGATGGTATTGTGTTCACAGATGCCAGGCAATACGAGATAGAACTGAGGGAAAAACTTGAAGCAGACCATGATGTCATCATCGAAACCGAACGATTATTGATGCGTAGATGGAGATGCACCGATGCAGAGATACTTTACAAATATGCTTCTGATCCAGATGTTGGACCTCGTGCAGGATGGCCACCCCATACGAGCATTGAAGAAAGCTTGAGGATCATTCAGGATGTTTTCATGAACGACTATACTTGGGCCGTTATCCTGAAAGAGACAAATGAGCCAATAGGCTGCATGGGTTACTATCCTTATGACAAAAGCAATATCGAGATTAGTGAGAATGATGCCGAGATTGGCTACTGGATGGGCAAACCACATTGGAACAAGGGATATTGTACAGAGGGCCTTCAAGCCATGATTAAGTATTGCTATGCGACAAAGAACTTTCAGACTCTTTGGGCAGATTTCTTCGTTGATAATCCAGCTTCCGGCAGAGTGATGGAGAAATGTGGATTCATTGATACGGGCAAGGAGAACTACTGTAGCAACCTTTACCATGGAAATGATCGACCTGTCCACATTATGAAGTTGGATAGGAAACTATAATGTATAACTTACTGTAAAAAGCTTTCTCCACAAAATGTTTTCTCTTAGGTAATCATTAATAGACCTCCATCTAATTATGTCTTTTTGTGTCACAATTAAACTAAATGAATGATTCTGCGTCTAATAAGGAAAAAACAGAATATAATGAAATCAATCATCATCTTTTTGATAGCTCTTATTCCACTTTGCAGCGTATGCAATGCCCAACCAAAACATAGAAACGACATACACTCTTCTATAAAAGTAGATCCGTCTTTGCTAGCATCTTTCAAGGCAAGGGAATATGTAGTGAATGGTCAAACTATCCGTTATAGAGAAGCCATCAACTCGACAAATTCACGCAAAGCGCCCTGTTTGGTAATATTTCTTCACGGACATAGTGGTAGCGGTGATGATAATCAGAGCCAAATGGCTAATCAAGGGATAAATGCAATCCTGAACTATCTAAAGAAGAGTAAAACCCAAGCCATCATGCTTGTCCCTCAATGCCCAAAAGAATATACATGGTCTGGAATGGAAGGTGGTAATAAGAATAAGGGCTATAACCCATATATTAAATCACTGATAGACCACTATGTTACTACTATGGGAATAGATGTTTCAAAAATATATATTCTTGGAGCATCCATGGGAAGTATGGGCACATAGCACATGATAAATAACTACCCCAAATTCTTTACTGCAGCTTTCTGTGCTTCAGGAGGAGCTAACGAATGTAATCAAGCTAACCTGCTTCACACTCCAGTCTATTCTACAATAGGAACGGCTGAAGGAGATAAAAAGATGAAATCATTTCGTGAAACTGTAGAATCAATTAATAAAAATGGTGGTGAAGCAAAATTGGATGTACTAGAAGGATTAAATCATTCACAAGCTTGCGAAAAGGCTTTCACCGCTGAACGATTGGAATGGGTATTCTCACATTAAAAGCAAAAGCATAAGGCATACATATTTCTTTCAGTTGTAATTATTTTGGATCCCCATACGGAGTCTTCTCTTCGGCTACCATGCCCAGAGGGGGCTCTTTTCCTATCTCATAGCCTGCTTTCTGCAAAGGAATCACTTTATCCTCTTTTGCTACAGCCAATAAAGGATTGAGTCGTTCTTTGAGTTTGGTGTTGCGTTTCAGAACCGTCATGTTGTGAATGGCATAAGCCAATGCCTTGGTGGAACCTATCAGCACACAGATTTTCTTGGCTCTGGTAATGCCTGTATAAATGAGATTGCGTTGCAGCATCACATAGTGATTCATCAGTACTGGCATCACTACAATAGGATATTCTGAACCTTGCGATTTATGAATGGTGGTCGCATAAGCCAGCGTCAACTCATCCAGCTCGCTCACCTCATACTCTACCAGCGTTCCGTCAAAATCCACCATCAAGGTGCGCTCTTCCATATCTACCGCCTGAATATATCCCAAATCGCCATTGAACACATTCTTATCGTAATTGTTGCGAATCTGCATCACACGATCACCTTGACGGAAGGAATAACCGCCACGATTCAAACCAACCTTGCTTGGATTGATAGCCTCTTGCAACACGATATTCAGATTCGATGCACCCACCACACCAC
>JAQVBQ010000025.1 GCA_028690215.1 Bacteroidales bacterium
ATAAATTTTTACAAAATAGGGTTCAAAGGTAATAATTATTTTCTGTTAATCTTCCTTATTTTATTTAAGACATTGTCATAAATCCTTAACATATTAATATAAAGAAAGTCTAAAAAGAGAGTAATTGTGAGATATATGGTAAAAATAAAGAGCCATCATTATTTGGACGGCTCTTTATGAAATTATGCAGTCAGACACTATTTATTTAGAGTAATCTCTATAACCCCCTTCTTAACTTTATCTCCATATTTTTCCTTTGCCTTATCCCCCTTGAGAATTGACAGCGACTTAATCTGATCAGGATTAATTTCCAGTGCATCTTTTGGGTCCATCACTTTACCGTCAACAACATAAAGGACATCGTTATTATGTTTCATACCTCTTATAATTACAGTCTGGCTGTCCTCCGGAGATCTCCCTGCCGATACACTTTTAAGAGTTATAACAATAACCCCGTTCTTTCCTTTGTCTCCGTAAATATCAATGGCAGCTTTGTCTTTCAGTACACTGATATTTTGTATCGCTCTTGGGTCGAGTGATTTCATAACCCTTACTTCCTCCTCTTTTCCGTCAATTATGCAGAGAGGTGTGGCATTACTGTTTTTCTCATCCATAAATGTTACAAAGGTGCGTATCGTATCTTTGGTATCAGCATTGTTTACTCTTATATAGGCCGTTCTGAAACCTGCTTTTGCAGTATCTTTTCCGGCAATGGTCACATTAATGGTATCCTTGATCGAATAGGTTATAACCTTTGAAATAGAAGTATTATCAGAATTTTCATCATTTACTCTTATATTATAAATCATTTTCACCTCACTATTCACTGGTTTTTCACCCTTCACTTGTCCCTCACTATTCTCTTGTTTGGCGGTGTTCACTTTTACTTTGACCTCCTTTTTAGGAGCAATTTTAATAGTGTCCTGTGTAAAAATTTCTGTAATTTTGGCGTTGGAAATCACCTCCATTCCGGAGGTTATTTTCTCGGATGCAAAGGCAACTACTGCCAATGCAGACAACGGCAGCACAAACAAAGCCTTGATAGCTGCCATACGATTTGATTTTTTCTTTGAGATCATGGTAATCCTGTTTTTTAGTTTACTGTGATTAAAGCTGTTGGCCATAGTGTAGAGCCTGTCGCCAACAGCTTTTTTAATTAATAATAGTTGATATTGTTTTGCATCGATGCCTTTGTCAATAACGGCCTCATCGGCCAGATACTCGTGTATGTTCCTGAGTTCCTGCTTTAGAAGATAGGCCGCCGGGTTGAACCAATGCATGATAGTAATTACTTCGGCAAGAATAAGATCCATAGAGTGTCTTCCCTCAATATGGGCAAGTTCATGTGTAATTATCTCCCGGCTGCTCTCAAGGTAATCCTTTTCTGAAATTACTATGTATCTCATCCAGGAAAACGGAGCCATCTCTTTTTTATGAATAATCAAATTTACCCCTTCAACTGATAACCTTTGTGTATCTGAGGATCTGACCATCATAATAATTCTGACCAGAGAAACAGCCATCCTAATCAAAAAGAAGAGAACTCCTGCAATGTAGAGTATAAATATCCCGAGAATCCATACATCAGCGCTACTTTTTTCCGCAACAGCTACGCTGTCCTCACTCGTTGCCATAGCAATCAGCTGGTCTATATTAAGAGCAAGCCCCGAATAAGGAACATCTTTGGCAAATGAGATATGAATAAATGGAATTATCAGAGCTATGGCAAAGAGAGAGAGTAATACCACTCTGTTGAATTTATAGAGAGTTTCCCTGCTGAGCATAAGCTTGAAAAAGAGGTAAAATGCCGCAAGGCACAGGGAGGACTTCAAAATATAGACAAATAATTCTCCCATCCCTTCTATTTTTTAGATGATTCCTCTACTTGTCTGATAAGCTTCTTGAGATCTTCCAGCGAAACCTCCTCCTCTTCGATAAGTGACGAGACCACCCCGAGATATGAGCTCTTGAAATACTTCCTGACGACATTGTCCAGGGCGCCTTTTTTATAATCATCCCTGGAGATTACAGGATAGTACTGGTATGTGTTTCCGAAGGAGTGATGATTAAGAAATTCCTTCTCTTCCAAACCTCTCACTATCGTAGATAAAGTGTTGAAATGAGGTTTGTTCTCTGTATAAAAATCAAGGAGCTCCCTTACAAAAAGAGCCCCTTTTTCCCAGAAGTGAGACATTATCTCCTCTTCCTTAACTGTTAATTTATGTATTGTTGCCATTGTCTGATGGATTACAATACAAATATAACTATTTACTTTAGTTATACAACTATATTTTATAGTTATATAACTAAATTCTCTCGTTAGTCGCCGGTATTTATTACCGGTTGGGCTGCTTCATCAGCACAAAGGACAACCAACAAGTTAGAAACCATCTTCACCTTGTCTTCTTTATTGAAATCAGCAATCTCCTCTCTCTTAATCTTCTCGATAGCCATCTTTACCATAGATACAGCCCCCTCAACTATCTTCTCTCGAGCGGCAATCACTGCTGTGGCTTGCTGGCGGCGGAGCATCACGGCTGCTATCTCCGGGGCATAAGCCAGATAATTTATCCTTGCTTCGGATATCTCAATCCCGGCCATTGACAATCTATTGTTCAGCTCGCTCACAAGTCTGAGGTTTATTTCATCTCCGCCGCCTCTGAGTGTCAACTCATCGCCGTCAATCTCATTATCATCGTAGGCATATTGCCCTGCAACTTGCCTCAATGCAGCATCGGATTGAATCTTTACAAAATTTTCGAAAGCCAACATCCTGCTGCCCACAGTCTGGACTCCTGCATTGGCTCCGCTACCTGATGCCATGGTCTGTGCATCTATCTCGAACATTGCTTTATAAGTCTCCTGAAGTTTCCATACAAGCACAAGACCTATCATGATTGGATTACCGGCCTTGTCGTTAACCTTTATTGGCTTGACATCAAGGTTCCTCGATCTGAGGGATAGCTTTTTCTTTGCCATAAATGGATTCACCCAAAAGAACCCTGTCTCTCTGAATGTACCTTTATATTTTCCAAAGAAGACCATCACCCTGGCCTCATTTGGTTCTAGTTCAAAGAAACCGGGCCAGAGGAAGAGAGAGATGATAATTCCTATTATAGCCGGAGCTATAACAGCGGCACCATAAGGCCAGGCAAACACCAATATTGCAACACAACCAAAAAATAATATCAGATTGATAAACAGCATTATAAAGCCATTCATCCTGAATCCACCAAAATTTACCTCATTTGTATTCATAGCTATTCAAATATTACAACCCTGCCTATAATTGTTATATCCAGGCTCTTACCGGGCTCCGGTTTTTCAACAATCTCCAGTTGTTTCGGATTTACTCCGAATTTATATACCAAAGCTTCATATATGGCTGTTGCCCTATCATCACTCAGTTTTTTATTTGCATTAGTGTTGCCTGTAAGCTTATCAGGAGAACCTAAAATCTTGAATAACTTTCCGGATTTCTTAATAATCTCAGCATAGTTGTTAAGGTTAAATAGATCCTCATGCGGCACTTTTGAACTACCAACAGCAAAATAGACAGAGAGAGGATACGAGAGATACTCTACTTTTGCAATAGTTTCAGGAGCCTTACTTCTCTCTTGATTTAGTTCATTCAGGATTGCTTTCTTTTGATTCTTCTCTTCAGTTATCTGTTTCTCTAGCTCGGATATTTTATTTGTGTACGGAGAATAATCAGGGATAAACCTCTCCTCTTTTGGTTCAAAGGTCCTTTTACCGATCTTGTAAGAGAAACCTACGGTTGCAGAGGCCATACCCTCAGCTCTTGTACCGCCCTCAACACCGTCAAGCCTTTGATTAGCCATCATACCACGGAGCTCAAGATTGAAATCAATCGCATCGGATAAACGGAACTTGTTTAGCAGACCGGCAGAAGCAGCCAGCTCGTTGCTTTTGGTGTCAACACCAGATTTAGTGGCTTGTGCCCAACCGAAACCGAAGAATGGAACAAGCTCCCAGGTCCTGTCTGCCCTATATCCGAAAAAGGCGTTATGAATATTAAACATATAATCGGCGTGCAGGTTCATAATATTAAACTTCTCATTTCCCTGAGCATCTGCAAACAAAGCATTGGGAGAACCTTTTCCCTTAGCACTTAATCCTGCATACTGAATACGTAATCCCATTGAAGGAGTAAGCCACTTGCCAACAGTTATATCGAGAGATGTAGCAATACGGTCTCCCAACCCCAGTTCGCTGTCACTCTCTCCTGCATATACATTACCGCCAAAACCGACAGAGACAAACCAATTGTCCCCAAAACCATTTGTCACGAAAGGTCCCCTTGCCACCTCTTTTTGTGCAAATAATGTACTGGTGACAACTAATAAAACAAGTGTCAATAATTCTTTTTTCATAATATTTAGGTATTTACTGCGAAAAGTAGTAAATAAATATTGAACCAACAATAAATGCTGTAAAAATAAAAGAGGGCACGGAAAATCCGTACCCTCTAATATAGAAAAGCTTATATACCTATTCAATAACAACAACCCTGTTAAGTACCGGCTTATTATACGGTTCGTCTGTGTCACCCTTGGCAATTATCTCCAACTGAGAAGGATTAACTCCAAATTTATTAACCAAAGCATCATACACATTCTTGGCGCGTTGTTCACTTAGCTTTTGATTAATTTTCTTGTTTCCTGTCTCTTTATCAGCATGACCCATAATCTTATAATTTTCTCCTGATTTCTTAATCATATCTGCATAGAAACCTAAGTTAATCATATCTGTTGTAGATATTTTCGAATTGTTAATAGGGAACCATACTGACATCTTACCTGCAAGATATTCGGTATTTGTAACAACCTGAGGAGCCTTGTTCTTTTCAGCATTCAGGTCTGTAGCAAGTTGTTTTGCTTTAGCATCTGCATTGGCAATCTTTTGCTCAAGGTCAGAAATCTTGGTAGTGTAAGGAGAGTAGTCGCAAGGTTCAGGTTTAACATATTGTGTAAAGTCACGTCTGTTGAATTTGTATGTTAATCCTAAAGTAGCTGAGGCCATACCTTCTCCTCTGACACCCCCTGTAGTACCTTCAAAACGTTGGTTTATATATAGTGCCCTGAGTTCAAGATTTGCATCAAAAGCGTCAGAAAGTCTCAGCTTATTTATCAAACCTCCTGTAAAACCAACCTCATTGTACTGAGGGTCCACATCTTTTTTCCATGATTTTGCCCATCCAACTCCTACGTAAGGGACAAACTGCCAGAAGCGGCTCTGTTTGTATCCTCCAATAACATTTGAAAGATTGAGCATATAATCGGCATGAAGATTCATCACATTGAAAGATTCATTTCCGTTGTTGTCGGCATAAAGGGCATTAGGTCCATAACCTTTTGCATCGATACCTGCATACTGAAACCTGAATCCAGAATTCGGTGTAAACCATTTACCCAGTGATACATCTACGGCTGTTGAGAGCCTGTCGCCAAATGAAATCAGATCGTCATTCTCTCCAACATATACATTCGCACCAACACCTGCAGATATAAACCAGTTATCCCAGAATCCGTTAGTTAAAAACGGTCCCCTTTTTGCCTGCTCCTGGGCAAAAATTGCCCCTGCGAACATCAAAATCGATAAGGTTAAAATACATTTTTTCATAATCATCCAGTTTATTTCGAGAAAGTTAAGTATTTTTTGTAATTCTACAAAGAAATATTTGAAAAAAAAGCCTATCATTAGATAGGCTTTTTCTTCAAACCTTAAAGTTATTCTATAACAACTACACGGTTAAGCGGAGCCTTTCCGTAAGGTTGTTCCTGATCTCCATTGGCAACTATTTCTAACTTGGTAGGATCAACACCAAACTTATTCACGAGTGCATCGTAAACTTTGTTTGCACGTTGCTCACTGAGCTTTTGGTTAATCTTCTTGCTGCCTGTCTGTTTGTCGGCATAACCTGAAATTTTGTATTTCAGACCTGATTTCTTAATCACCTCTGCATAGTCACCCAGGTTGATAAGATCCTTGTCAGTAAGTTTTGTTCCGTTGATTGGGAACCAGATAGCCATCTTACCTGCAAGATATTCTGTATTTGTGATAATCTTAGGACCTTTTGCCTTTTCTGCATTAAGATCGTTTGCCAACTGAGCAGTTTTTGCATCAGCATCGGCAATTTTTTTCTCAAGGTCAGAAATTTTGCTTGTATAAGGAGTGTAATCACATGGAACAGGTTTCACATATTTTGTGAAATCACGTTTCATGAAGTTGTATGCAAAACCTACAGTTGCTGTTGTAAGTTCCTCAATACCCTGTCCTACCTCATAACCGTCAAATCTGTCGTTTACAAGAAGTGCCTTAAGCTCGATGTTGAAATCAACTGCATCTGAAAGGCGGATCTTATTGATAAGACCTATTGTTGCACCAACCTCGTTGAATTTTGGATTAACATCTTTCTTCCATGATTTTGCCCATCCCAAACCTGCGTAAGGTATGAATGACCATGTACGGTCAGTCCTGTAACCACCTATAGTGTTTGAAAGATTCCACAAGAAATCACCGTGAAGGTTGAACATGTTGAATTTCTCTGTATAGCAGCCATCACAACCGTCATATTGTTCTTCAATAAAAAGTCCTCTGTTCTGTTTCATGCCGCCTTTAACGCCAATACCAGAAAATTGACCGCGAACTCCGAACAGCGGTGTAATCCACTTTCCTAATGATATGTCAAATGCAGGAGCAATACGGTCTCCAAAATCTATTGCACCATCGTGCTCTCCAAAATATACCTGAGCACCGCCACCTACACCAACAAACCAATTGTCCCAAAAACCATTTGTAAGGTATTGGTTATACTTTACATCGGTTTTTGTCTCTTGCTGTTGCGCATAAACTGACACAACTGCGAGCATCATGACCAAAGTAAGAATTTTCTTCATATAATTTTCGTTTAAAAGTTTTTAAAATCGAGCAAATAATAGTTATAACAAAGATATAACGAAAAATAAGATCAACAAAATATTTAAACACAAATGAAATATAAAAGAAGAGAGGATTTTACTCCTCTCCTACTACTTCAATTTTAATATTTGCCTTGATTTCACGATGGCACTTAACAGTTGCTTCGTAAATCCCGACCTCCTTGACATTTTCCTCACCGACTATTGTGATATTTCTACGATCAATATCGTATCCAAGGTTGGCAAGAGCCTCAGCAACCTGAATATTGTTAATAGATCCGAATATCTTACCGGTAGAACTTACCTTTGTAGCGAGCTTAACTTGCAAACCTTCGAGTTTAGCAGCCAGTGCAGCAGCCTCTTCTCTGATTTTTGCCTCTTTGTGAGCTCTCTGTCTGAGGTTCTCGGCATGTACCTTTTTTGCAGAAACAGTTGCCATAATGGCAAATCCTTGCGGAATAAGGTAGTTGGCAGCATAACCGTTACGCACGGTTACTATATCGTCTTTATGACCCAGATTGGGAACATCTTGTTTCAGTATAATTTCCATAACAATTCTCCTAAGCTTATTTCAATAAATCTGTTACATAAGGCAATAAAGCAAGATGCCTTGCGCGCTTAACTGCCTGAGACACCTTTTTCTGGAATTTCAGTGAAGTTCCGGTAAGGCGTCTAGGTAAAATCTTACCCTGCTCGTTAAGGAATCTCTTTAGAAACTCTGCGTCTT
Organism: Bacteroidales bacterium; assembly: GCA_028690215.1. GTDB lineage: Bacteria > Bacteroidota > Bacteroidia > Bacteroidales > UBA932 > Bact-08. Next base: position 7,669 of record JAQVBQ010000025.1, read on the forward strand.
TGTAGTCCACGTACTTGATGCCGGCTTTTTTGAAGCGGCAGTACTTCTTTTTCTTAACTTCCACAGTTGGTGGGTTCAGATAGCGTATTTCATTGTTTTGACTTGACATGACCTCTCCTCCTTAGTTTTTAGTTTCTGCTTTGTTTGCACGTTTTTTCTCTGCATAAGCTACAGAATGCTTGTCCATAGCAAATGTAAGGAAACGGATAATGCGCTCATCGCGACGATACTGAATCTCAAGTTTTGCGATCAATGAAGGATCTGCCTTGAACTCAATAAGATGATAAAAACCTGTGGTTTTCTTTTGGATAGGGTAAGCCAGCTTTCTGAGGCCCCAGTCTTCTTCGTAAACGATCTCACCTTGGTTGTCGGTGATAAAGTCACGAAACTTCTTTACCGCTTCCTTTATCTGAACCTCAGATAAAACGGGAGTTGCAATGAAAACGGTTTCGTACTGTTTTAACATACTCTTTGTAAATTAATATTATATTATAAAAGGGCTGCAAAGATATAAAATAATTACACTTCAGCAAATTATTTTTTCAACGGAGCATCTTTCAGAACTGCAACAATGTAGTTCCACCACTTCTCAACAGTGTTGATGTTAACCCTTTCATCAGGTGAGTGAGGAGATCTGATAGTCGGACCACATGAAATCATGTCCCAGTTAGAATATGTACCACCGAGAATACCGCACTCCAGACCTGCATGGATAGCCTTCACCTCAGGTTCTTTACCGTAAAGTTTCTTGTAAATAGTCTTCATTGTTGCAAGGATATCGGAATCCATATTTGGTTTCCATCCCGGATATCCGCCTGTAAGCTTAACCTCTGCTCCGGCAAGGTCAAATACTGACTTAAGAGAATTTGCATAAACCTCTTTTGCAGAGTCAACAGAGCTTCTCATAAGGCATTTGACATCTATCTTTCCGTTACCGCTTTTAACAATAGCAAGATTATTAGAGGTTTCAACCAGACCCGGCATAGCATCACTCATTCGCTCTACTCCGTTAGGGCATGCATAGATTGCCTTCACAGCCTTTGTTGCAACTTCAGGGTCGATTGCTTTTGCAGGTTTTTTGGCAGCCTTAATCTCTACATTGAGGGTTGGTTCGTGAGCAGAAAGCTCTGATTTCATCTCATTGAAATGTTTGCTGACAATCTTCTTTGCAGTTGCAACCTTAGATTCAGGAACTGCTATAGTTGCAAAAGACTCCCTAGGTATTGCATTCCTCAATGAACCTCCTTCAAACGAAGATATCATTGCATCAGTTTTTTCGATAAGCGGGAGCAGGATTCTCACTAACGCCTTGTTTGCATTGCCGCGGCCCAGGACTATATCCATTCCAGAGTGACCACCCTTCATGCCTGTAATAGCAAGATCAAGACCTACGTAGTCTTCAGGAACGGCAACTGTTGTATATTTGAAGGTTGCAGTAGCGTCAAGACCTCCGGCACAACCTACATAAAGTTCACCCTCATCTTCCGAATCAAGGTTGATCAAAATATCACCATTAAGAAGTCCGTGTTTCAATCCTCTTGCGCCGGTCATTCCTGTCTCCTCATCAACTGTGATAAGAACTTCTATCGGGCCGTGTGCAAGATCTTTTGCCTCAAGAACAGCCATTGCAACGGCAACACCCATGCCATTATCGGCTCCCAAAGTTGTACCTGTTGCATATACCCACTCATCTACGACTCTTGTCTGTATAGGATCCTTCTCAAAATCATGAACCTTGTCACTGTTCTTTTGAGGAACCATGTCGATATGGGCCTGAAGAATGATACCTTTACGTTTCTCCATCCCTTTTGTCGCAGGTTTGCGGATAATAATATTTCCCAATTCATCCTTGATAGTCTCAAGACCAAGGCTCTTACCATAGTTTTCAAGAAAAGCGACTGCTTTAGCCTCTTTTTTTGAAGGACGAGGAATCTGGGTTAAAGATTCAAAATGTTTCCAGACCCTTGTCGGATTTAAATTAGCAATACTCATTTCAGTTAATATTTATAGATGTATATTTCTTATTATTTATTTTGCAGTTGCTACCTCGATAGGGAAAGAGAGCCTTGTCCCCAGCTGATATACCGGTATTCTTGTCTGCATAAGGGTTGTCTGGCCATCCAGCACTTTTGCCACCATTGCTGCCGGTCTTCTGTATATAACTCTTCCCTTTGCATTGGCAAGTTCCATATTTGGTGTCGGAGCAACCTTATCCTCATTTGAAAGCTCCAGGACAACAGGTCTTCCTGCAATGTTTGTAGCAGGGAGCAGTCCTTGAGTATCAGATATTCTGAAAGCTATATATATCTGTTTTTGATTGTCGGGAGAGGGTACTATGTCAAAGCTCATTCTTTGAATATCTGTTGTGCTCTTTCCTAGGAACAATGTCATATATTCGTTTTCCAGACGGTTTATCTCGCTTATTGCAGCCTTAAGTGCCTCTCCGCTGAAAGTTGCATCTGTTTCACCGGTAATAATCTCAACACGTTTTGCCCTCAACTTGAAAATCAAGGATGCTGTCTCCTCTGCCCTTCTCTCAAGGCTTTTTTCCACAACCTGATTTTGTTGCACGGCAACTCTCTCAAGTCCTCCTGCTGTCTGGACTGTCTTATAAAGTGTGGTCTTCTCGCTTGTGAGATTCTGTGTTGTCTGAATCTGATTGAAATCAAGCTCTCTCTTTGCATTCTGGAAACGCATCTTCTCGTTCTTTCCCGCATAAGAATCGGACCAGACGATTAACCCCTGGCTCATGAACTCCAGGAAGTTTGCCGAGGCGTTTTTTGAATTGCCCAGATTAACTGCATAGTTTGTGGAGTAATCAGCCTCTATATATGGTGTCATCTCTACGGATTTCAACTTATATGTCTCGGCACTCTCCTCTCTTGCCTGTACACCGAGGTATTTCTGTGCGAATTTTGCATATGGACCGGCCACAAAAGACTCATGGTCAGCAATAACATCAAAATGTATAGTCGTACTTGGGAGGGAGTATACAATCGCTCCAAGCGGAATTTTCTCATCCGGTCTTACTGTCTGAGATACAGCTTCTCCGGCTGTTATAACAGATGCTGTAAGTAAAATGCATTTTAATAAATTGTTCATATTTCAGGTACTTTAAATTATACTCTAATTATCTCTTTTCCAACGCCTGTGTGTCCAAAGCCAGTCTGAAGGTGCCTTGATGATTCCCTCCTCCAGCAGTGATGCAAAACGCTGGGTTATCTCACCGTCACTCAATGAAGAGGGATGCTCGGTGATGGAAAAGAGCCCGGCCCTGTATTTACCTCTTTCGATTCTCTCAATATTGAGATAAATCACAGGAATCTCCAGCTTCCTTGAAAGTTGTTCCGGGCCGCTGAAAAATCGTGTTTTCTGGTTGAGAAACGATGTCACATATTTCGATCCCGGCAGCGGAGCCTGATCTGCGATGAAGATATAGCAAAGTTGCTCATCCTTATGATTAAACATATATCTGGCAATATCGTTCATCTCAACTAATGTGCCGACCGAACGCCTGCCTCTTATCCAATGTATAAGCAGGTCTGAGAGTTTACTGTTCATCTTCTTGTAAACCACCCTCATATCTTCGTTTCGGTAACCGGTTGACGAGATGTCAATGGCAAGCATCTGTTCCCAATTTGCCTGATGCCCCAGCACAATCATTGCTGAACCGCCTAAATTAAAAGCAGATGCGAGAACATCGAAATTTTCCGCAGTGACATTGGCTCTGTTTTTTTTCTCCGATTTCGAGACAGACCAAAGCATTTCAAAGAAGTTATCCGTAAAATTACTATAAAACTTCTTTACTATTGCCTTTATTTCTTTATATTTTTTTTCGGGGAACGACCTTGCGATATTTGTTAACACAACATCTACCCTGTATTTGAAAAGATCTCTGAGCAACCAGGCCGAAATATCCGAAAACAGGTAATGAACTTTTTTGGGGATAAGAGAAAATAAATAAATAAATAGCAGAATCGGATAAAAAAGCAATTTAGACATCTGGCTTGGTTTACATTTTTAACAAAGTTATCCATTTTTTAGTATTTTTGTAAACTTGTGAGGAATTTTTAACTTATCTAAATAGTATACTCTATGTTTAAATCACATCCGAAAGGACTGCTTTCCGCGGCTCTCGCAAATATGGGAGAACGCTTTGGCTTCTACATCATGATGGCAATCCTGACATTGTTCATCTCAGCCAAATTTGGTCTGTCTGAAACAACGACAGGTTATATCTACTCCGTGTTTTACGCTTCAATCTATGTACTTGCCCTTGTAGGAGGTTTGATTGCCGACAAGACCCGCAATTACAAAAGGACAATTCTATGGGGACTTGTTTTAATGGCCGTCGGCTATTTTATCATTGCAATCCCTACCCCTACTCCGGTACCAAGCCTTCCTCTATACCTTGGCCTTACTTGTTTAGGTCTGCTGGTTATAGCATTTGGTAACGGTCTTTTCAAAGGTAACCTTCAGGCTTTGGTAGGACAGATGTATGACAAACAGGAGTACAAAGATTATATTATTGCCAAATACGGACTTGACAGCAATGGTAAGCCGAAAGATATGAGAGATGCCGGATTCCAGCTTTTCTACATGTTTATAAATATTGGTGGTTTCTTCGCTCCGTTCATTGCTATTGCAGTAAGAAACTGGTGGTTGAAGCACAACGGCTTTGACTACAATGCACAGCTTCCTGAACTATGCCACAAATTCCTGGCAAATCCTGGTGCGATGAACACTGAACAGATGGCAAGCCTTCAGACATACTCTTCTGAGGTAATGCTTAACGGTAATGCCGTATCTGATCTAACAGCATTCAGCAACCAATATCTTGACGTATTCAACAAGGGATTCCACTTTGCATTCTTTGCAACAATTTTTGCAATATTGATCTCTTTAGTCATTTATGTGACTAACAAGAATAAGTTCCCGGATCCTGCTGCAAACAAAGCCACAAAAGAGAATGGCGGTAAGGTTGAGAAAGCAGAGATTACAATGGCTGCAAGCGAGATCAAACAAAGGATTTACGCTTTGTTCGCTGTTTTCGGAGTTGTTATATTTTTCTGGTTCTCTTTCCACCAAAATGGTTATTCATTGACATATTTTGCGAGAGACTATATCAATCTTGACGTTATTAATTTTGACCTCGGTTTTACATCTATTAAAGGTGCAGAGATATTCCAATCTGTCAACCCATTCTTCGTAGTCGTACTTACTCCTCTTATTATGTGGTTTTTCGGAAGAATGAAGAAAAAAGGGAAAGAGCCTTCGACTCCTAGGAAGATTGGTATCGGAATGGGTATAGCCGCTGTTGCATATATTTTCATGCTTACAGTATCTATGGCTCTTCCTGACAAATCAACCCTTGCAACTATGTCTGCAACCAACCTGGATGCAATGAAGCTCACTCCTTGGGTTATGGTTGGAATGTATTTCATACTGACATGTGCAGAGCTCTTCATATCACCACTGGGACTCTCATTTGTATCAAAAGTGTCTCCTCCTCATCTTCAGGGCTTGATGCAGGGTGCTTGGCTGGCTGCAACTGCTGTAGGTAACCTGCTTCTCTTCATCGGAGGTATCTTGTATACATCAGTTCCACTTTGGACATGCTGGATGGTATTTGCAATTGCCTGCGGACTTTCAATGCTTGCAATGCTCTCAATGGTAAAATGGCTTGAGCGAGTAGCAAAATAGTCACCTGTAATTTTAAAGTATAAGGATGCCCGGAATAAATATCGGGCATCCTTTTTTCTTGTATCTTTGCGTCTATAATATATGAATATGCTGAAAGACAAAATAAAGCTGATTGCCTTCGATGCGGATGACACCCTGTGGGCTAACGAGAAGAACTACAGAAGGGCTGAACAGAGATTCGGGAAAATGATGGAGAGATTTTGCTCTCCCGAGGAGGCCAACACAAAACTGCTGGCAGTTGAGAAACGAAACCTCCCGTTGTTGGGCTACGGCTCGAAACCTTTTATAATATCACTCGTTGAGTGCGGAATTGAAATAAGCAATGGGACTCTTACAAACAACGAGATACTTCAGCTCATAGAGATCGGGAAAGATACTATTGGCCAGAAGCTGGAACTCTATCCTGACACTGAGCACGTACTGAGTTCACTCTCATCAAAATACCCGCTCTCTCTATTCACAAAGGGGGATCTGCTGGAGCAGGAGTCGAAGATTGAGCGTTCCGGACTGGGAAGATATTTCAACTCGATAGAGATCATGAGTGAGAAGGATAAGGGCACATACAGCAAGCTGATCAAGGAGCACGATGTGGAGCCACATGAAATGGTGATGATAGGGAACTCTTTTAAGTCGGACATTCTTCCGATACTAGAACTGGGAGGATGGGCTGTCTATATTCCTTCAGATATTATATGGGCACACGAGATAACCGAAGAGAGGGAACACCCGAGACTTATCAAGGCCGGCAACCTCTCCGACTTGCTCTCAATATTTTAAACAGAAATTAATCAATAAAGACAACACAATGATACCCTTTGCCAAAAACAGAAGTTACAGAAGGTTCTATCAGGATGCTGAGATCAGCGAGTCAGAACTTGTCAGGATGGTTGATGCGGCCAGACTCTCCCCCTCTTCCAGGAATGCCCAGCCGATCAAATTTTATCTGTCAAATGACAGAAAGATGAACAGCTTAATATTTCCTAACCTTGCCTGGGCAGGATATCTGAAAGAGTGGAACGGACCTGAGGAGGGTGAGAAGCCTTCAGCCTACATCATTCTGCTTCATGATAAAAGCATAACTTCAACCTACTCCTGCGACAATGGTATTTTTGGGCAAAGCATACTTTTACAGGCCGTTGATCTGGGATTTGGAGGGTGTATGATTGCCTCATTCAAAAAAGAGGCTCTCACTGAGTTGCTGAAACTTCCCGAAAACCTTGAACCTATTATGGTGATTGCACTTGGAAAACCTAAAGAGAACGTGATAGTTGACGACATCAAGGATGGCGATATAAAGTATTGGAGGGACGAAAACCAGAACCACCATGTCCCAAAGAGAACTCTTGACGAGTTGATTTACAAGATTAAATAAAATGGAACTCATAAATCCCGAAAGACCTTTTGTGATAGCGGGCCCTTGCAGTGCAGAGAGCGAGGAGCAGTTATTATCAACAGCTATGGGTCTGAAAGAGATCGGGATTAAAGTTTTCAGGGCCGGCCTCTGGAAACCTCGCACCAAACCCGGATCGTTTGAGGGAGTAGGTGCAGTTGGTCTGCAATGGTTATCACGAGTCAAAATAGAGACTGGGATGCTCACCTGCGTGGAGGTGGCCAATGCCTCTCATGTTAAATCCTCTCTGAAAGCCGGCATCGATATTCTCTGGATTGGCGCGAGAACAAGCGCAAATCCATTTGCCGTTCAGGAGATAGCCGATACATTAAAGGGTTGTGACATTACAGTGCTTGTCAAGAATCCCGTTAACCCCGATGTGGACCTATGGATAGGAGCAATCGAGAGGTTGCAAAACAGCGGAATAAGCCGCATATATGCAGTTCACAGGGGATTCAGCACTTATGAGAGAGGCCTTTTCAGGAATATTCCTCACTGGTACATCCCTATTGAACTCAAAAGAAGACTTCCTGAAGTTCCCATGTTATGTGACCCAAGCCATATAGCAGGAAGGCGCGATCTTATACTTCAGATCTCCCAGCAATCGATGGATCTCGGATTTGACGGGCTGATGATAGAGTCTCACATAAACCCTCAATCTGCATTGAGCGACAAGGAACAACAAGTCACTCCTGAAGAGTTAAAGAGAATACTCTCATCCATTGTGATCCGCGATTATGAGGGGACTCCCGGATTATTAAACGAGCTGCGAAGGGAGATTGATGAGATTGATGACAGGCTTCTTACATTGATCGCAAGAAGAATGCATGTTGCCAGAGAGATTGGCCGATGCAAGAGAAGCAACAATATCCCGATCTTACAGCCGACACGCTATGAGCACCTCGTAACCCAGAAGGTATCAAGCGCAGAATCACTGCAACTGGATCCAGATTTTATCAAAAGGATACTGGAGGCGATGCATGAGGAGTCAGTCAGACAACAATTGACAATAATTAACAGCAGCGAGGAGGTTTAGATTGTCGGTATCTGATTTTTTGTAAATTTACATGATATTCACAACCTAATAAACTCGATAGCATGAGGAAACTATTTAAAATTCTTGGAGTTGCCCTGCTTCTTCTCTCCACCTGCATCTCCTGCAAGCAAAGTGTCAAGGAAAATCCATACAAACTGGACATTGTTGACACAAAAGAGGCTTATATTGAAAGTATAAAAGCTGACAGCACAAATGTGCTTGTAGACCTTCAGAAGTACATCCCCGGTGTCGTAATGGATATCAGATATGCTGACACCAACAATTTCACCAAGACAAAAATTTACACCCAGCCAAGGGCTTTCCTCAGGAAACCTGCTGCCGACTCACTGTTGAAAATACAACAGATACTTGCAGAGAAGGGGCTAGGTCTTAAAATTTATGATGCATACAGGCCTTATGCCGCAACACTCTATTTTTACGAAGTATACCCTGACACTACATTTGTAGCAGCTCCCTGGAAAGGATCAATTCATAACAGAGGCTGTGCAGTAGATCTTTCGATCATAAATCTTGAAAGCGGTTCTGAGTTGAAAATGCCGACAGAGTTCGACAGCTTCACAGAACTGGCTTCGCATAAATACAACGACCTTGACTCTACAGCTCTTGCAAACAGGGCTCTTCTCAAAGATGTAATGCTTAGTCACGGTTTCACCCTTTACGATGCAGAATGGTGGCATTACAATCTCAAACAGAGGGACAATTACAAACTGATGAATCTCTCTTTTGAGGAGCTTGATGCTATTAAATAATCATACCCATAAAATTTCACGATGAACAGATCTTTCAAAAAAGTTTTTCCGCTGCTGCTGGTTTCTCTTTTTGTATCAGGCAGCATAAACGCGCAGGAGGTAATTGACCGCACCTCTGCTGAATCATGGAATCCCAACAAGGTCGATTTTCCTGCCTATATGACAAGTCACAGGGAGAATCTGACTCTTCCAAAAATCAAGGATTTTGAGGTGATCTCGTGCGATTTTCATGTACACACCATGTTTTCGGATGGTCTTGTCTGGCCTACTTTCAGGGTTCTCGAAGCCTGGAAGCAGGGTCTCGACTGCTTTGCAATGACCGATCATGTAGAGTACAGACCTCACAAGGATAATATGAATGCCGACTTGAACACATCTTACAACATTGCCAAGGCAGATGCTGATAAATTGGGCTTTATGCTTATCAAAGGAACAGAAATCACCCGTAAGCCAAAAACATGGGGACACTTCAACGCCCTTTTTATTAATGATGCAAATCCCATTGCCGTAGATGATGCTAAAGAGTCTCTGCTTGCTGCAAAGAAACAGAACGCATTCATTATCTGGAACCATCCGGGCTGGGCTGTTGACTCGACTCTGATAAATCCGTTTGTGGAGGATATCTTTAATGAGGGACTGATAAAAGGCATTGAGGTATACAACAGCAGCGAATTCTATCCCAGAGCAATGGCATGGGCCATTGACAAAAAACTGGCAATTATCGCTGCGACAGATGTTCACGGTGTAATTGAACAGGATAACCTAGAAAAAATCGGTACTTTGAGGCCAATGACCCTTGTCCTTACAAAAGCGCGCTCTATCGACGGAATAAGGGAAGCTCTTGAGGCCGCGAGGACAATGGCGTTTTTCCAGGGCTATATAGCCACAAGGGAGGAGATTGCCATATGGCTTACAGAGGAGTATCTGAGTGTAAAAAAAGTATTCAGTAACGAAAAAAGCGATTTCTACACTATGGTAAACAGCTCATCTGTTCCATTTAAAATGGTTTTCAACAAGAAAAGATATGTGCTTCCGGCACTCTCCACTATATCGTTCAATGTACCTAAAGGAAGTTCGAAAATTTCAGTGAAATTTGAGAATATTTTTATCTATGAAAACAAAGTTTTGGCACATGATTTGCAATTATTTTAATTGAAGTTTTTTCATAGTTTAAGTTTTAGGTTAAGTGTAAAATGAGAAAGGGTGTCAATAGAATTGACATCCTTTTTCATTTAAATATTGATATCTGAATAGGTTGTGAAATTTTGCCGGTTTGATAATTTGTTGTACATTTGCGAGCCTTTTCTCGAGAAGATTAGGAAGTTATTTAATAAAAACTTTAAAATCACAGTATTATGGCTGTAAAGATTCGCCTTGCCAGACACGGCAAAAAAAACTTTTCCTATTTTCACATTGTAATTGCTGATAGCCGCTCACCACGCGACGGTCGTTTCATTGAACGTATCGGTACATACAATCCCAACACCAATCCTGCAACAATAGAGCTCGATGCCAACCAGGCACTTGACTGGCTGACTAAAGGTGCACAACCTACAGAGACATGCCGCAGGATACTCTCTTACAAAGGAGTACTTCTTAAGAAACACCTTCAGGAAGGAGTTAAAAAGGGAGCACTTACTCAAGAAGCTGCAGATCAGAAATGGAATGCATGGGTTGCTGAAAAAGAGTCAAAAGTTTCTAAAAAGAAATCTGATCTAGAACTCAATGGCCGCTCTGCAAAGAAGAGCGCTCTCGAGGCAGAAGCTAAAGTTAATGCAGCTCGCGCTGAAGAGTTAGCTAAGAAGAAAGCAGAGGAAGAAGCAGCAAAGAAAGCTGCTGAAGCAGCTGCTGCTGCAGAAGTTGCTGAAACAGAAGCACCTGCTACAGAAGAGACACCAGCTTCAACAGAGGCCTAGATAATGCAAAAGTCAGCAAATATTTTGCTGCCTGTTGCCAAGGTTCTTAAATCATTCGGGACAGATGGCGGAGTGATACTCCGATACAACAATCAGACTCCTGATGGTTTCAGTTTAAAGGAACCGGTTTTCATCTACTTCGATGGATTACCGGTTCCTTTCTTTATTTCACAACTTCAGGAGAGGGGAAACGACCAGCTATTTGTAAAGTTTGAGACAATCGACACCCTGAAGTCCGCAGAGGAAATAGTCGGAGAGCTTGTCTATATAAGCAGGAAAAAGGGGAAGAAAACACAGTCGCATGATGAGACAGAGGAGGAAATTCCTGATATTATCGGCTTTGAAATATTTGAGAAAGATAATAGCCTTGTAGGCTCTATATCTGCTATTTATCCCTATCCGGACAATCTGTGTATAGGTGTAATGCTTGCAAACGGCAGGGAGTCGGAAGTCCTTATCCCTCTTAATGAGGATTTTATTATCGATGTAGACATTGAAAATGAGAAAATAGTATTAGATTTGCCAAAAGGAATACTTGAACTCTGAACTATATGAACAGAAGGTTTTTATTTATTTTGGCTGTAAATCTTTTATGTGTATCCTCACTATTCGGACAATCCGGAAAGAGAGAGGTTGACACAAGATTCGGATATGGAATATATCCCCTTACATTCGATCTATTTGATGATAACTTTTGGGGATGTGCCTGGCATGGCGGCTATCTATCCGTAAAAGATGACTATCACAACGCCTTGGAGTTCGCAGGAGACAGGGTCTCTTCCGGAAGCTTCAACTTCGGCAGATATTATAAGGTGCTGCGCTGGATGGATTTAGGCGCATCTGTCTCATACGCCGGCACATATCAGACAATATACAACTCTGTAAACCCCAGATTGACAAGACGTGATGATTACCATTCACTCTTCTTAACACCGACAATAAGGTTTGCCTGGTTTAACAGGGAGTACGTAAGGATGTACTCTTCAGTGGGATTCGGCCTGGGCATGATGTTCAGCAGTGATGACTCAGAGAAGAATGAAGTTGGACCGTCGATTCAGCTTACCGGACTTGGGATATCAGTCGGAAAGCGGTTGTACGGTTTTTCAGAGGTGCAATCTGTAGGCACCCTCGGCTTTATTACTTTTGGGGTCGGATACAGGTTCAATGTTTCGACTTATTCAAAAAAACAATAGGGTTATGAAAAGAGCATTATTATCAATATCACTCCTTATCTGCATTTTTTCATTATCATCCTGTGTAATAATTGAAGAGGGGGACGGTGTTAAGAGAAAGACAGAGGCGGCAAGAATTATCTTTGACAATGTAGAGGACAACATATCTGCTATGGTTGATCTCTGTGACATGGCTGTCAAGCTGAGCAGATGGATAGATGCCCCGGAAGGCAACAAGGCGGCTTTAGAAGATTTGTGGTTCCCTGATTACAAATTGAGATATGAGAACGGAAAGTGGATTTTCAGAGATATCTCCTACTATTTCACAACCGGAGGAAAGTCTCTTGACTCCCTTAACAGTGAATGGATTGTCGGATATGGAACGGCCCAACGCATAACAATAAAATGCACAGGAAAAGAGAGCTGGAATCTGACATGCTGCGGGAGCCTCTTTACCAACAGCTATCATCTGAGCAATGCAAACATAACTCTGACCGGAAGAAGCCCTCTTCTTTCAGGTTCCGGTATTCTGTTTGACTATGATATCAGCGGGAGCGGATCTTTTATTACAAATGCATCACAAAGCTACTACTATCCTGAATATGATTATAATCCGGACAACACTCTTACCATATCATACAATATCGGTGAAAAGGTGAGATTTGTGACATGCCCTGATGAAGAATACTATTACTCAAATAATGACTATCCCAGGGACAGAGAGTTCAGAGCCTCTGAGGGAGAGATGGATATTGAGGTGCAGGATGAAGGCACTGAGACAATTCATGCAGAGATGATCTCATACACACTTTACGGAGTGGTTAAATACCTCACTTTCAAAGGATATAAGGAGGTCTGGACCTATTAAATCCTAGAAGATATAATTCAGCCCTATATTAATTCCGTTTTTTCCGTCTATTTTGTCGAAAGGTTTACCCCATTCAGCGGAGATGATAAAGTTACGGTTCATCACGGCTTTTACTCCTATACCGGCTGAAAAGTGGAACTTCTCTTTTAATCCTGAATTGATAAAATAATTGTTATCCAATTCCCCCGGCATTATACCCGAATGTGAAGACCACGGAGAAAAACTTTCCATCAGGCTTTTCTTGTGATATTGCACAACCCTTCCTGCATCAAGAAAAGGATTTAAGGCAAGATACCACTCCTGCCCAAGGAAACTGAAATCAAGGAAACGATACCTGAGCTCAAAGTTGCCCCAAACCACACCATCTCCCACCACACTGTTTCTCAGAACTCCCCTTATTGAATTGAGCCCCCCAAGACCCTCATTTGTAAGCTGTCTCATATAGAGAGTTGAAATATTCTGAAGCATATAGAATGGTATCTCTCCGGCAATCTTTCCCTGCCATCCCAACCTGTATGCAAATGTCAGCTTCTCTTTATAAACAGGCAGATAGCCCCGGTGAATCAGTGCAAACCTGAGATAATCGAGCGAGCCGAACATGACAGCTTCGCTCCAGAAGCCTCTTGTAGGATCTGCCTCATGGTCTCTCGTATCATGCACGAGCCCAACTTTTACCTCCGCCCTGGTACCGCCTTCTGCCTCATCCTCTTCAATAAGTCCGTATGTTCTGTATTGAGTGTAAAGGTTGTCTTCCCCTTCATATTTATCCAGAGTTACTTCGCCTGTCTTGTATCCATATAAAGCCAGACCAGCTGCCCACCCGATATTATCAGTCAGCTTTCCCTGAAAATCGGCAATGAATCTCATAAGTTTACGATCCATCTTATAGAATGAAGCCCCGTAATCCTCATTATGATAGGACATGTAACCATTATACCCATAAAAATCCTCCATCTTATCGGTAAGATAGCTTATGTCCATAGTTGTGCGGATATTTCCCAACAGATGTTTAGAGTCATAAAAGAGATGGTAGACACCCGATCCTTTTGTGTACTGAGATACCTCAACATTGAATTTATGTAAGTATTCGGGGTAGACCGATCCATCCCCGTAATAATAAATGTCGCACAATACCCCATACTGGAAACCCAAGTCACTATTGTAAGATATCGCGGGAAGAGGACCGAAGTTCCACCCGCTCCTTATTTTGGACTCTGTTTTAGATTTTTGCTCCTGAGCAAATAAAGCAGATGATAACAATGCGGCTATCACCAGCAAGAGTATTTTTTCGACTTTCATATTATAAGACCGGTTTTAAAATATTGGCTATTATGAATCCTAAATAGTTACCTATTGCATACCCCACGAGACCTATTGTTAGTCCTGAAATGATTACAGATTTGTTTTTCATGGCCGCAGCCATCATTGGCACAAATGGCGCCGAGTTTATAAGGGCGACCGATGCTATTACAACTGTATCGGCATCTAGTTTGAAAATTTTGGCAAGCAAGATATGGAGGAACAGAGATCCGAATATTGCTACGATTATGTAGAGCAGGACATAGAATCCTCCGACAAGGTCAAGCTTTGTCACATCAGCCATTGATGCTACGACAATACTGAATATATAAATCAGATACATTCCGGCATCAAAGCTCTTCTTTATTTTTCTGACCGGATTGATAAATGAGGCGGCAATTCCCAGAGTTGTTATGCCCAGGATGATTACAACAATTTGGCTGTTAGGCGAAAACAGCAAGGAAAGTGCACCTGAAATTGCAAAAATAAGGATAGCGACTCCGAATGCTCCAATAAGAGGCACAAAGTTCTTTTTTGTGAAAAAATCCCTGTATGGATGTTCATCCAACTCTGTTTCAGATACCGGCATATGTGAATCAGGCTTATCTGCTTCCACTTTTTTCCTGTTTCCAACCACATTTCTAAAGAAGGTGATACCAAACGAGAGGAGGAAAATCATATAGCTGAAGCTTATCAGCATATCATACGAGTGGACCATTATATAGGTCTCATTGGGAACTTTGAGCATAATCTTTATAGCGGCCATGTTCGGGGTCCCTCCGGTATATACACCGGCCATCAGACCTGCTATATTATTGAATTGCTGGCCTATAACAGTTGTAGGATCGATATGTGGCCTGAAAATAAAATAGCCGGCAATGATGGTTACAACCACAGCGAATACGCCTGTTATAAGAGTAAGAAGAGCTCCCCTTATATCCCACCTCTTGAAATCACATGAGAAGAGCATAAGAGGGATTGCTATCGGAATGATTATGGTCATCATTATATCCTGAATCTTGGCTGCAGAGGGCGGCATAAGTCCTGTATTGCCTATAATTGCACCTATTATGTATAGTAGCAGGATCGGTCCTAATTTGTTTAGTATTGAATATTTTTCACAGAGCCATATCACTACGGCCGGCATGAGTATAAAGATTAGTATAAGAATCATAAATCTGTTTCGGTTTCAGTTTCTGTTTCAGTTTCATAAAGTATATCCCCGTTACGCCCCCGTCTCATATGGATCTGAGGTTTATCAAACGTTCCGGTGACAGTCACAGGTATGCCTATAATCCCAAGAGGCGGCAACCCTAGTCTGAACCGTATGTTGAGTTTGCCGTCAAAGGATGTCTGGCCTTCGAACCTTGGTCGGAATCCCATCACCTTCATTTTAGTCCTTTCAATTGTGATGATGTTGTTCTTTATATGGCTCTTGATAATTACCCCCTTGAGCTCGGGATTATTGATACTGTCCCGGCCTGTTGCCTTGCTGATCTCTCCGAGGACCTTGAGTCCCTTGACCTTGACATCTTCAAGTTTTATATATCCCCCACCCTTGATTGAAGGGTAGAGAGGGGACATCTCCGAGTTAAGCTCCCCGTTTACAGAGTACTTGAGCGATATCTTGCCGAATATGCTTTCCGCTGTACTCATCATCTCCCTGAACATTGGAATCTCCTTGTAAGCCCTCTGTACATCGAAAGAGTCTCCTGTTACATTCATGGTGAATGTAGCTTTTTGTTGAGAGATAGGTTTATAGGAGGCATCCATGGCAAATTTGGCACCGGCTATGGTAAGGGTTGTATTTGTAAGTGTGACGGCGGATTTGTTTAGTTTGACTCCTCCATTTATGTTCTGAATTTTTGTCCCGGCAAATAGCACCTCCTTTATACTAGCGTTCAAAGCCAGATTGAGGTTATCAGGCAACATAACCACCCCGCTGTTTTCCACAACAGTAGTGTCTTCCTCCCCTTCCATAAGGAACCTGAAATCATCCAGATTAAACGAATCTGACCTAATAGAAAGAGTTCCCTGAAGATCTCCTCCTTCAAAATAGTATCCCATAAAGTTAGAAGCATAGCCGTCAAGCCTGATAAGGTTTTCACGATACCTGACCTTTGTGTCTTTCAGCCAGGCCTTGTCTCTGTCAACAACTATCCTTCCTTCGGGAATCACAAACGGTGACGGGTACTGATCGCTCATAAACTCAAAGTTTCGGAATTCTATTGTACCACTATTGTCAAGATTATTGTAATGTCCGGCCTTCGCATCTTTCTGGTTACCCTTGAGTTTTATATCGGGGATTATCTCTCCTTTAAGTGTGATTCCCTCAAGTGCAAAGAGTTTGTATAGGTTATCCAGATTGAGGTCTCCCTGCGAGGAGATGTCATATTTAAGATTATCAAAGTCCTCCATCTTTGCAACAAAGTTGAACGGATTTCCGTCAAATATGAATGAGAATGGATCTGCGACAATTTTCAGGTCTGAATAGCCTCCACTCTTGTCGATAATTGAGACTGAGGCATTAAAGTCATGCAGTGTCCCGGGATAACGGGTAGTTGAGACCATACCGTCTTTAAGGCTAACAGTCATATCCATCACAGGAAGCACTCTCTTTTGGGTATTGTATATACCATCAATCTTAGCTTTATATTGGAGCAAGCCTCCCGCCTTCATTGATTTGAACCCCAAAGCTTTGGTCAACATTTCCAGATCGAGGGATCCTTTGATGTCTGCTTTGTAGTATGGCTCGGATACTCCTCTCATTTCAAATGATGCTCCAGTCTCACCTCCGCCAAGCTTAAAGTTAAGCTTATCAATCTTAACAGCCATCAATTCTGGATCAAGTAAAGGGAGTAGAAATTTCCCCTTTATATCAATTTTCTCAAGAGGAACAGGAGTTTTTGCATAAGTTATCTTCCCATTGTCTACATCAAAGTCGACAGAGAGATCGGGTGAAGTTTTAAGGCTGTCATTTTCAGACCCTCTGAACTCTATCCCGACAGCTGCCTTTCCGGTAATTTTTGTATCAGCAAACCACTGAGAATAGTCTGACGGCATTAGTGTGAAAAGATCTCTGAAGTCTATCCTCTCCGTTTTGAATGCGAAATCTATGTCATATCCATTTTTGGTTACGGTAAAATCCCCATTGAAACTGGCTTTGACTCCGGCAAGGGAGATCCTGTTTCTTTCCATATGTATTGCCATGCTGTCCAGATTGACCTTTGTGAGCATTGCTGCTTTGAGAGGTTTTTTGTCAATGTAGGCTGTCCCGTCCATAATGAACGATAGTTCTTCAATTTTGAGCAGTGAGGAGAGGGAGAAGTTGCTATCCTTCAGCCTTCCCTTGCCTTTGTAGTTCAGCCCTTTAATAACAGCAACAGCCCCGGATGCCGAGTCTGTATAGACTAAACGGCTATCTGATATACGGATACGGTCGAGAGTAACATTACCGCTTGTGGTTGACTCTGTTGCGACACTATCCTGATCACTCGTCTTGATGACGTTGTAATTGCTCTTGCCGTTGATGTCAGTAATTATGTTGAGATATACTTCGTCAAGATAAATCCCCTCTATCTGCACATTTCCCTTAAGCAAAGATGAAAGGTCAACACCTGCAGAGATGCTTTTTCCTGAAATAAGTGTGTCGTTTTGAAATGGAGTGGGTCCTTTAAGTATGACACCATCCAGATAAAAGGTCAGGTGGGGGAAATGCCTGAAAAAAGAGAGTCCGACATCCTTATAATCAATCGTTCCGTCTATATAGCTGCATGCCACACTTTTTACCCTCTCCTTTACAGAGGAGGGAAACAGAAACGGAAGAACAATCATAAGAGACAATACGGCTATGAGGAATATCAGCAAGACTTTTATAAACTTTCTGAATATTTTCATTTTAAGCCCTCCAAAAAATCTTCTTTTCCGACATAAATGCAACCAGGGACATAGTAAACAAAACAGCCAGACATGCCCTTGCCACCCCTATCCATGGGTAACCTTCCGGATAGGCTGCCTGATAAACCACTATCAAACCTGTAAGTTGCATGAACGGCATAACCAGATTGCCGAATGTTATGTAACTCATAAGCGGATTGCTTCCCGCTCCGGAAAATATTCTCAATATTAAGCCTATAAACGGATAATCCTTGAATTGCACTTTATAGTCAATGATTATCAACAAGAGAATACTGATTGAAGTCGTTATAAAACAATATGAAGCTGTGCAAGGACTCTTTGAAATCGATCCCTCAATCAGCAGCGAAATCAGACCTGCAAAAAGCAGGACAACAGCCGGCAGAACAATCTGACGATATGCCGGAATATATTTTTTTACACTTAGGAGTAACAGTGCTCCTAAAATGACAGAAACGATAAAGTTTGCTGTCAGCCATCCGTTATAGAGTGCTACCATCTCCCATACAATCGTAATGCCGCTCAGAGTGACAACAATCAGCGGCTTCTCCGCACCCTTCATCGGCTCATAACCCTCTGGGGAAGCGAGTCTTTTCTGCAAAATGTCACCGATGTATGTTGCCAGAATAAGGATAAGTAAGAAATAGAAATATTCCAGATTGACAAACCACCTGATCTCCTTGATCGCATAAAGTTTTGGCTGAAGGTCGAATGGAACGGTGAGAGCAAAGAAGAGTAGTATTATAAAGAAAATCACGGCCCTTGCCTTCAGGTTCTCTCTGGTGAAATACCAGATAAGGGCTCCGAAGAGATAGAGAAATGCCAACAGGAAGATGATTATACCGCTCCGATATATGCTGATCTCTTCCTGAAAAAGTATGCTTCCCATGATTATCAAAGCTAAGACCATTGCAACACCGGCAATCCTGATCAGAATCTTCTCTTTGAATTTAGTTTTTATTACCACAAAGAGAGGAAAGAGTGCAAGATATCCCGCGATTGTAAACAGATGAGGGAGCCATCCCTCTGCCTGGTTGAAATTGAGTAAAACATAGAGATACGAAAAGAGCCACAACATCAGAAACCTCTCAAAGACCTCAATTACATATGCCTTGGTACCATTCTGGACACGTCTGTTTCCTGCCATTGGTATCGCAGCTCCCATACAAAAAATAAATATCGGGAAGACCAGGTCAACCCAACTTATCCCTGAGATCAGGGGGTTGAAAGCATGTGAAGGAGGCGGGTTCTGAATATGATACATCCAAGCAGGCAAAACGCCAAACGGAATAATAGCCGAGAAGACCATTCCGAAAATGGATAGTCCCCGGAGTAAGTCCAGTGAGAGATATCGTTTCATCTTGTTATATTTTGCTGTCAAATATACAGTAAATCTGTGGGAATTTAATCAATGAAAGGGCTGTAGCAACGATTTCCCCAGAATTTATACCCTCTCTCCTCATACCTTGTACCAAACAGCACAGAAGAGACAAAACCATTCCTCTCCACAAGTATGGTGTGGTATATTTTTCCAAGGGGATTCTCCTTGATTAGTATCTGAACCTTGTTCTTTAAATTGTGGCTGCAAAAAGAGGTATCTGAAACAGATTTCAGATTGATGCCTCGCGCTATAAGATCACCGGCCATTTGTCTGCTTTTGTACCCAGTCCCACCGGTAGGGCTTACAATATGTTTTCCGTCAAGGATAACGGTTGTGTCGATATAACTGTATACAACCAGCGCATTTTTTGCAGATTTTCCCAGCCAGTTGCAGAACTTGTCTGAATGCAGACTCTCCTCGTATCCGTATACGCTGTCAAGAAATACTATCCTTTTAATGTAATCCGGGATGGTTGCCTCTGCTTGGATATAGCTGAATATGAACCTACCACCTCCGCTATGGCTGCTAAGTACAATGCTTTGTTTTTCCCTGCCTGCCTTTCCTGAACTTTTTTCAGCAATAATCGTCCTGACAGTGTCTATCAAATTCCTGTACATACGTGGGGAATCCTCGTATTTTGATGCATGAGTGGTCCAAGCCCTCAGAGCCGATTCCAGATATACGACGATATAGTTGGATTTCCCATCCTTATGCCTCAGGAAACGTGTCTGTGCCGCAATATGTTGTATGTCATACCTCCAGCCATCTTTCTCGCCTGAAACAAGATCCGGATTTGTTCCTTTGGTTTGTTCTATTGTGTTGCCGTTAGGAAGTGCATAAAAAATAACGATGGTCGGCTTGGCAGGATTGATATACTCAGGGTCGGGCATATTTAT
>JAQVBQ010000026.1 GCA_028690215.1 Bacteroidales bacterium
TTACATTTGCAATCTCGATATAACACTCTAGCTTCTCGATTGCGTCTATTGGCATTCTGCCATTCAGCCAGTTTGCCAAAGTTATTAAAATCCCGTCCTGCTCGTAGTACATCCATGACTCAGAAGCTATCTCTCCTTCATAAACCACAGTCACATCAAAGTCTGGCATAAACATGTTTTCTTCTTCATCAAAAGTACACGCTACACCTTCTCTGACATGGATACCAAGACTTGGTATCACAACATACCATCCGCTGATCCAGAACTCTAAATCATCATCAATCTCTGCAATATCATCATCTGTGTCTGAAAAATCTATTTCAGCAATTACATCTTCTATATCGCCGAGTCGGTACATCTTCTTTTCTTCCATATCCTCACCTACTCTCTCAAAACACATTTCACAACGAAACGCATCGTGCCCTTACTCGCACAGGTAAAAAGAGTTAATTCTGTATCTTCTCCCTGTACTTTTATAGAATTGTCATAAGGATCGGTCACAAAACTGTCAGCCACTTCATAGGTGTAGGTAATACCGCTCCTATCAAGCAGCGTAACTTCACTACCAACACTCACTTTGTCTAAATGCGTGAAATATTCCCCATATCTGCTGCCATTATGACCAGCAATTACACAGTTTCCCGATGCTCCAATCCCTGCTGTTTCAGTCAAATGACCTACAGCGATATTCAAATTGCTAGAAGTGGCTCCCTCTACTACGGGATATTTAATGCCTAATTCTTCAATTTCAAGAATGGCAATAACATCGCCTTCTGCAAATAAGGCGGCATCCGTTTCACTAAGGGTGGTTTGCTCTTCCTTTTCATCTGCTGTCTCTTCATCCTGTTCTTCCTCTACTGCCTGCGTAAATCCCTCTAGCAGCCTTTCTGTTTCATTTGCTCCTTTGTTGTAGTAATAAAAAGGAACTGCCATAAAAGCAATTCCCACCACAATGCACATTCCCGCTATCAGTTTTCTTCTGTCCAAGTTGCATCACATCCTCTCTTATTTACAAAATGCCCCATCTTTCGACAGGGCATCACACTATCTTATTCTGTTATCCGTCTGGTAAGGTACGTCTCTTTCTGCTACACCGATGTTCTTTTCTTCCTCTTCGGACTGCTCTGCTCCACCTAAATCTGCGTCAACACTCTTTGCGTTTTCTAGGTCAAGTTCTGCATTGAGTTCAAACTGTCTGGCTAACTTCTCCTGCAATTCTTCCTCATGGGCAAATGGTTTCTCATATTCCTCTTTAGAAGCTGCTAAGTCATTCTCATACTGTTCAATCTTCTTATGAAGAAAATCCTCATTCTCCGATATTCCAGCAAAAGTATTCTCAAGCTTTACCATATTTCCTACAGGACTGGTGGACAGTTCCATCTTATACTCGGTCTTTCCTCTTAAAATTAGATAATTTACTCCTAAGAAGTTTTTCTCTACCAAGAGTTCAAACCCATGAAAAGCACCTATTGCAGTTGTTTCCCCAGTTTTACATTTACTGATGGTTTCCAGAAGATTTGTTCCACCATCCACACGCTCCGTAAAGGTGAACTTGCCAACAACAACCGAAAAATCAGGATTATTGATAAGCTCTGCATCTCTGGCTTTGATATCCTCTTTTACACAGGCAAGTTTTTCATTAGCCGCCTTAATCAGTTTTGGGTAACGAATCATGAAGTTATCCTGCAATCCATATCGTTGATTATCATAAGACGCTTTTAATAGCTTCAATCTCTGTACATCATTATCAAGCTGCATCTTCTCCTTAATCAATGGATTACCTGTTGCGACTGCCTTAATCTCTGCATAGGAAAGTGTTGCTTCATCAATGTCCTCACAGCTTCGACTAATCGCTTTGCTGGTCATGACCTGACTGATAAATCGCTGCTTATTCTCCACCAAACTCCAGTTATACGCATCAAAAGTACCTTTCGTAACATAGCGGTAAACT
This sequence comes from Bacteroidales bacterium, assembly GCA_028690215.1. Classification (GTDB taxonomy): domain Bacteria; phylum Bacteroidota; class Bacteroidia; order Bacteroidales; family UBA932; genus Bact-08. The sequence goes on from JAQVBQ010000026.1 coordinate 1,952, forward strand.
GCTATCTCTTCATTCTCATTTCCCTGTCTGATTCCCCTTCCTTCTCGCTGCTCGATACTAGAAGGCTTCCACGGACAGTCCACATGATGAAGTGCTACAAGGTGCGTCTGTACATTTACACCAGTTCCACATTTATCAGTAGAACCAATGAGTACTTTCTTTTTGCCTGCTCGCATTTCCTTAAACAAGACATCCCTTTGTGCATCTGTCTTTGCATCATGGATAAAAGCAATCTCTTCCTCTGGTATTCCATATTGAACAAGGGACTGTTTCAAATAATCATATACAGTGAAATCCTTCTCCGCTGATGGCGTTCCAATATCCGAAAAAATAAGCTGACAACCAATACGGCCATCAGCTTTCGCTCTTTCATATTCTACAAATACATTCTCTGCAACCTTATTCAGCTTACCATCAGGATTGTTCGGTGCATCCTTATCTAACAGTCTTGCATCCGTTCCAAGTAATCTTGCTTCGTGAGTAATCTTTAAGAAGTTATCTTCCGATGGATCAACTCCACCATTACGAATCCTCTCTGCTCTTACCACAAAGTCTTCCATTACCTGTTTTACATACCAGTCTGGTTCGCTTTCTACAATCATTGCCTTGCCACCTCGAAGTGCTGGCACATCAAGGTCAAGCATATCCGAAGTCTGCACATCTGCTACTTCCCTGAAAATGTTCATCAGTTCTGGAAGATTAGTAAACTTATTGAATCTGCTCTTAAATCGGAAACCACTACCTTCTACGGTTAATTCCAGTGCTGTTGTTACCTCACCGAAGTTTGCCGCCCAAGAATCAAAGTGATAGATTCCCATCTGCTCTAATGCTTCTTTCTGCAAATACAACTGCATAACATACATTTCACACATGGTATTACTAATTGGTGTACCCGTAGCAAATACAATACCTCTGCCCTGGTTAATCTCGCTTAGATACTGACACTTTAACTGCATATCCGTAGACTTCTTTGCACCTGTAGAACTAATACCAGATACATTGTTCATCTTAGAAAATATCGCAAGGTTCTTAAAATTATGCGCTTCGTCAACCATAATGGAATCTACACCTAGCTCTTCAAAGGTAATCAAATCATCTTTTCTGCTTTCATCAGTTAAGGTTTTCAGCTGTTCCTCTAACTTCTTTCTGGCTGACTCCATCTGCTTAACAGTCCACCTTTCGCCATTTTGCGACTTCATTTCATCAATGGCATAGGTGATTTCCTCAATCTTCTGATTCAGCATTCGCTCCTTACGTTCCGCAGAAATAGGAATCTTTTCAAACTGCGAGTGGGACATGATAATACAGTCATAATCCCCAGTTGCAATACGGGATACAAACTGTTTTCTCCTGCTCTTCTCAAAGTCTCGTTCCCTTGCAACCAAGATATTCGCAGAAGGATACAGTCTTAGAAACTCAGAAGCTGTCTGTCCAATCAAAGGTTTTGGTACAACCATAATGGTCTTATTCGCAAGTCCTAGTCTTTTCTGCTCCATACAGGCTGCCATCATTTCAAAGGACTTTCCAGCTCCTACGCAGTGTGCCAACAGAGTATTTCCACCAAGAAGTATTCTTGCTATGGCATTTCTCTGATGTGGCTTTAAATCAATCTCAGGATTCATCCCCGGAAACTGTAAATGACTGCCATCATATTCACGAAGTCTGCTGTTGTTGAAAGTCTCGTTGTAATACTCCACATACTTCGCTCTGCGTTCTGGATCTGAGAATAACCAGTCTTTGAACTTCTCCTTAATCTGGGACTGCTTTTCTCTAGCAAGCATTGTCTCATTCTTATTAACCACATAATGATACTTGCCATCCCCATCATCCACCCTGTCCCTAACTGTTACAATCTTTAGATTCAAGGTATCCTCAAAAATAGAATAAGCATCCATGCGGCTTGTACCATAGGTCTTTGTAGCTGCCACAGAACGCTTATCCATCGTTTTGTTTTCAATAAACCATTCCATACTCATCTTATTTAAGTGTACCTGAATGCCTGAATTATACCACTCTGTTTTAACTGCCCTTGCTCTTCTTGGCGTATTAACCAGTTCATAAATAAACTGCTCGTAATCCGTAGATTGCACCCAAGTAGAACCAATTCTTACATCAATATCGCTCGCTTCAATATCTACGGGCTGAACCTTTTCAAGTGCAGCCACATTCACGGCAAAGGATGGATTATTACTAACTGCTGCCTTTGCTACACGAAACTTATCTCTTACATTACCAGACAGATATTCATCTGATGTTTCCCATCCTGCATTTGGATTGTTCTCATTGAAGCTGGCAGGATTTAAAAAGATTAGTCCTTCTAATTCCTGCACAAGTGCAGCTCTCTTCAAGAATGATGTCAGTTCATCAGAGAACTCTACCTCTGGGAACGGAACATCCATATCCTCTGCCACATTCTGTCTCATTCCTTCAATATCTGGTTCATAGATACTGAGCATATAGGGAAGATTTACTCCACCAAACTCATTTACTGAGATATTGAGAGCTTCCACAGCTGTCTCCACTCGATCAATCACAGTTTTTGCCTTAATCGTCTGCTTATAAAACATATCCGCTTTCTTGACCTCCCCATCTTCATTTACCTCTTCTAAAGAGCAAAGCAAAGGATAATCACTATCATCACGAAATGCTGTTTTATTTGCTTTCGATGTTACATAGCCATACTTCTCCACGAAATTATCATATTTCTTATTTAGTGTTCTCTGGCTGTTTGCAAGTTCCTCATCGCTGCATCCTTCCATCTGCAAATCAATCAGTTCTCTTGTTACCTGTCTGATTTCATCTAACAGTCTGATTCTCTCCTCCGCTGCATCTGAAACATTTTGTCTTACCATCTCGGAATTTTCTCTGTAATAGAGCTTTCCTTCAAAGAATGTGTAAGTGAAATTTCTTACATCAGGATTTGCTGGGATGGTATCTTTCGATACTTCCTCTGCATCGACTGCTCTGTCGAAATCTGTCATTTCTGCTTTGATATTACCGATTGCTTGATTCAGTGCTGAATAAAGATTGAAGTCCTCCTCATCATTTACACAGACAGTATATCTGCTGCCCTGACCATAAATTCTGGTATCATACTCCATGCGTCCTAACATCATTTCTGGATGCTCTGCAAAATAGCTGTTTACTGCAATGCCATTCTCGGTATAACCTAAATGCACCCAGTCAGGTTCAATGTCAATCTTTCGCTCTCTCTTTTGTAGAAACAGAATATCGGAAGTAACTTCTGTGCCTGCACTATCCTTAAATGCAGTATTTGGAAGTCTAACTGCGCCAACTAATTCTGCTCGTTCTGCAAGATACTTTCGGATGGTAGGATTGCTCTTATCAAGTGTTCCTTTTGTGGTAATTACAGCAACCATGCCTCCCGGTCTGACTTGATCTAATGCTTTTGCAATAAAATAGTCATGAATACGAAAATTGTACTTGTTGTACTTTGGATCAAATAGCTTATAATCTCCAAATGGTACATTCCCAATGACTGCATCAAAGAAGTTATCTGGATAGGTAGTCTTCTCAAAGCCTGTAATACTGATGTTGGCTTTCTGATATAACTGCCCTGCAATTCTTCCCGAAATACTGTCTAGCTCCACTCCGTATAAATTGCTTCTTTGCATTTGTGTTGGAATTGTCCCAAAGAAATTTCCAATACCCATAGATGGCTCTAATACATTGCCACCTCGAAAACCAAACTGTACCAATGCCTGACTCATACAGCTTGCCACTTCTGGTGCTGTATAAAATGCATTATTTACCGTTGCTCTGGCGGCTGTGTATTCCTCCTCGGAAAGCAACTCCTTCAACTGCGCAAATTCCTTTTTCCAGTTTTCGTTTTTCTCATCAAATACCTGAGATAAACCGCCCCATCCGACATAATTCGACAAAGTTTTCTGCTCTTCTGTTGTAGCAAGTCTGCCCTCTGATTCCACAAGTTTTAGTGTATGAATCGCATCCACATTCCACTGATATCTGGTCTTAGCTCCACCTTTTGGTACTTCCCATAGATTGAAATGGAAGTTGTGCTTTTCTCCATCCACAGGTGTTTCAACTGGTTCTGACCTAGATACTTCAGCATTAATAGCACCACCATGAAAACTATCACTCCAAGCTTTCTGTTTCTCCTGGTTCTCGACAAATGCTTTCTGTTTATCTAAGAAATCACGATAAATAGGCTTCATCTTTTCCTTATCACCGATAAGCATTTCAAAATATCTTGCTTTCGCGTCTTCCCCACAATAAAATGGCTGCTTCGACATATAGGATAAGACTTCATATAATTCTCGGTATCCCGTTCTGTCCTTCACTCGCTCGCCATGTCGGTTCTTGTAATTTAACTGAACTTCAAATGGTTTCATGACATATTCAACCAATCCATAACGATTATTACAGTATCCTGTGCGTTCTTCCTTATCACTTAATGCTATACCCGACAAGAACGCCAAGCGATTTGGCATTAACAAACTTGTTGAAGCTGCTAAGTCCTGTAAGAATGGATGAAACGGACTATAAATGGAACACTCTGTTACAAGTATCTCCATTGCATCCCTTTTATCCTCATCCATATCTGCAATGACCTGTGCATAATCTCTTGGAATCACTTCTAGCTTCTCAGCTTCTGCTTCCATCTCTGCACCATACTCAGCCATCGTAACCATTCTGTCTTCTTCCGCTAATTCCTCTGGTGTCATTTCAGGGGAACTATCCACTTGTGCCTGTACTATGCTACTCTCATAGCTTTCTGGTTCATCAGGAATCGCAAAGGAATCAATTATTTCTACTTCCTCTGGTTCAATATCTTCCACTTCTCTATATTCAGCATCAATAATATCTTCACTGTCACTATCCATTGCTATCTCGTCAAGAGATTTTCTCTCTGGCTGATATTCCCCTGTCATGATAAGAACACCAATCTCTTTTTCTACTGTCTTCCAAGAAATATAACCTTCTTTCTCGCCTTCTTCGTCTCTCCACTGAAAGCGAAGTCCTTGAGAATGGAAAGTATCATAGCCATGAACTCCATACCCTTCTAATGGCCAGCCTGCCCCACCTTGACCATATTCCTTTTTTACCAGTCTAGCTCTTGTACCTGCATCAATCTCTGTTTCAAATATCTTGCAGATACGGGTTCTTCCATTCTCAAATCCTGAACCACAAAGTAAGGTCTGTTTCACAAATTCCGCTGGCACTACCAATTCTTTCTTTGGTTCGATATAAGTGTACTGATATCCACCAGCAGCTTTCTTTGTTACTTCCTGTCCTTTTTTCTCAAGTCCAAAATCTGCATCAAAAAAGGAAGCCTGATGATACTCGGCTTCCCCAATATTTCCAAATGAATTCAATTCATTCAGTTCTCTATTAAATGCAGCAATTTCACCTGCTTGCAAGGGTGAAAATGCTTTTCTTTCACCATATAATTCATCATCTTCCGAAGTACTTCTTAATGAAAGGTCATCACTATCTGATGAAGCACTACTTCCTCTGCCTGCATCTTCGCCTGTTCTCTGATTTTCCACATCTCCATTGTTGAGGATGGATTCTCTGGTTTGTGTTTCTGAAGATAACTCTCCATCAGCTGGTCTAGCAACTGGTTCGCTTCCTCTTCCACTTCCTTCATCTTCTCCTCTAGCATCCCGAATCGGAACAGTGTCTTGTATCTGCTCAGATTGTTCTCCTGTAGATACTTCATCGCCATTCTCCCGTATTTGCCCAGATTCTGAAGGTTCTGTTCCTCCATCTGAATGTTCGGATATAGTAGTCCGTCCACTTCGTGATACATTAACGCCATCTCTGCCATATGATAATCTCCTTTCGTTTTCAATGGTCTTCAAGTTACGATTAAAACTTTTCAGAACACTACAGGAGACATCGCATACAAGAGAACCAAGACGGTAAATCGTATCTTCATCAGTTACATTTACGATTTGACTAAAATCCTGTTCTTGCATAGATAAGTCAAATCCACATCTCGTACCTACCACATACATAACACTCTGAAATACTAACTGTTCAGAAATGCTCATATCCTCTGGTAAGCCCTTGCGTTTTGTAAAAAATTCCTTTATCACACTACCTGATAGTTGCATTAATTCGGACATTCGATCTTCGAATTCCTCTTCTATTATGCCTCTGATTTCGGTCTTTGTAAAGTCTTTTAGCGAAGTCATCATTGTATTTCTGTCTGTTCCATCATACTGCTTAATCTGCCCTTCTGACACAAGCATATCCAGATAATCCTTTAAAAAATCCCCCTCTAATGTCCATGTCAAATTCTTTTTTTTGCCACCCGTATCGCTAATATCAAACACATATCTCATTCGTGGATTTAATACTCTTGAAGGGAAGATGGCAATGCCTTTACTTCCCCTCTTAACAAATCGATCCACCAACTTCCAAGTATCATAATCAGCACATAATGTTGCACGTGGCTTCTGGGCATAAATCATAATAATGTTATCAAATTCATAACGGTACAAATTACCAGCCAGACGAAGTACTGTTTTCCACTTATCTGCTGACTTAGTAACATCATGAATCTCTTCTTCATAGATTGCTCTTACTTTATAATCTACGCTCATTCCATCACCTCCGTATTATTTACTGAACTTTGCTTTTGAATATTCCCTTAAATAGCTTTAATTCCTCTTTGTCCAATGCCACTTCAAATTCCAATCCCAACGCTAATTTATTGGTTCGGTCTTCTTCTTTCTTAATCTTTCTAGCAAGGCGTAAGAGTATATAGTTCTCTTTGGAAAGTCTGACACACTCCTTAAAATCAATAGCCTTGTCAGCCTGTTCCTGTCTTTTCATAATTGTAGCTACAAGTGTTTTATTCACTTCTTCTACTTCCTCTAAAGAAATAAGAACGGATGCTTTCGTAGCACCCGTTCTATCCCAGTCCTTATGAAGTTCGCTCATTAAAAATTCCATTGTTTTGTCAATACTGTTAGTCTTTTTCATTGCATTATCCTCCGCTTATCGTGTTTTCTCTTTTTGTTGTTCTATGGGTTGAAAGTCTACACCCTTCATATCCTCTGCATCGAGTATTACCTTCTGCCCATAATAAAGTTCCATTGCCTTATCAATGGCATCTCCAAGTGTTTCAGCTTCAATCTTCTCCACCCTTGAAAGCTGCTCACTGATCTCAATCTCAAATACTTTTGTTGCCATCTATCTCACCATCTCTTTCTGCACAGGTGCTACTCCAATAAAATTACTATCATACTTGCCACCTGATAGATTATTTAAGAACACTTCCTGTCTACCAGTACAAAAGACATCATACATAGCATTCGTAGCAGCCTCTTTTACAGAGGTTTCAAGGATTGGACTCTCTGCAATCTTCTTATAGAAGTTGAACAAGTCCTCCTGACTGCTTCTGAAATCATCAATGTTTTCAATCTCTTTCACTTCACCGTACTTTTCTCTGATGATTGAAAAATCTACAAGGCTCGGTGTATTCCCAAGATAAACTCCATGATCCCACTCCAAACCTATTGTCTGATTATCCTCGGTTGGTTCTTCTCCCTTTGGATACTTGGTGTACATTCCAGAACCAATAGCAACCACCATACTTCCCTGCTTTACATCCATAAGAAGCATGTTTCTAGCTGATAACTTTTCTAATACTCTGTAGTCAGAGCCATTGAAATTATGAAGAATATCTCCCTGCTCAAAATGGATGTCCACTGGTTTGTAGGTAAATTGGAACTTGATATTAGTACTTCCATCAATCCTCAGACCAAGATTGGTTACTTTATCAAGGCAGTAAGCGTTACATACATCCTCTGCAAATACTGTCTTTACATCAATCTCATCAAATCTGCCACCAAGAAATCCTCTTAGCTGCATTTCACTAGAACAAAATCTTGCTTCCACTCTTTTATGCTCTGAAAATTCAATCTGCATCCAGTTCTTATCCTCTGATAAGGTCTTTGCCAGTGCTAATGCAATCTGACCACCCATGACCAGCGAATCCGTTTTTCTTCCAACATGAATCTGCATGAAATCATCCAAAGATAAAAGATAATTCATTGTTTTTCCTTTTAAATGCTCTTTCACAAGCACAATCTCTTCTAACTTCATAAATTCCTCCATTCTGCAAAAGAAGGGCGAAACCTTCTTGGCTTCACCCTTGTCCTTTGTCTACTTATTTGGTCTTGCATATAACACAGCACTTCCACTATGGAAATCTCCATATACAACACCTTCTGCTTCGTTTTTCGCTTCAACCATCTTTCCATTTCCTGCATAGATACCTACATGACTGATATTCATATATCTGCCATTGTTTGTATAACTGTAGAAAATCAAATCTCCTGGTTGAAGTTCTGCTTCTGTTACGAACTTTCCTGCTTCATTCAGTCCCTGTGCTTCCACAGCTGCTGTGGTTGCACCACCATAACTAATATCTACTCCCGCTGCTCTCCACGAATAATATGCCAGTGAACTGCAATCATAATAATTGCCTGTATCTCTTAAATCCTGACTGTATGGATAACCTACTTTTGTCAGTGCATAACTTAATACTGACTTTTGCGTACTATCACTAATCGTATTTAAGATGGCATTTATCTCTGCCTGTGTCAGCGAAGAAACACTGTTTCCTCCGCCACCACCTCCACCAGAGTAGCCAATCATTGCAAGATTCTCTGGACTCATCATTTCATTAAGAAGTGCTATCTGTTCCGAAGAAAAACCATATATGGTAATCATATCCCGATAACTCTTTATTGATACATTTACACTTAGGATTGTCTCAGAACTTGTTGTTCCATCTCCATTATCATGTGATTCTGTTCTTGAACTCGTTGTATAGGAACACATGTCATCTACCACATCCTGAAGCCACCCCTTAGAAGTATCATTCATTATAGTCGCAGCATCCCCAATTCCATGCTTCACCATATACACGCACATAATGTCGTAGTAATTAGATGGATTAGCATCCGTACCTTCGTAATCCACATAGACCACTTCTCCACTGTCATATCCCGTATGGTCATTTGCCAGAGTATTCACATCACGATTGAACTCTGCAACATAAGCACTTGTAACTGTCTGGACTGTATCACCCGCTTCAAGTGGTGGTAAAAATAAAGCAAATGGTGAATTGTAAATCGTTGCAACTACTGCAATCACAGGCACACATATCAGCGCTATCAAAAGAACCAACAGCAATAGAAACGGACCAATCACTGCGATAATCTGCTTAATCACCATTGATGCTCTACGAAACACCAAATCTTTTACAAGTTTTGCAAGAGAATCCTGCTGATCATTCTGTGCTTTCATCTTATCTAAAAAGAATTTCACTTTTCTTGCACGATTACTACGCACCATATCGTCATGTTCTATCTTTGCTCCAACTACTTCTCCTGCCGCAAAACCTATTGCTGTACCAACTCCCGGCGCAACTGCTGTGCCTGCTGCCGAAGCTGCAACTTTTGTTGTAACCTTAGCCGTAATCTTAGCTGTTTCCTTTGCAGTCTCTTTTGTAGTCTCTTTAGCGACTTTTTTCGACACATCTTTTACAGTCTTTTTCGCTGCTTTCTTTGCAATCTTCTTACCTGCCTGAACCTGCTTAATCTTTCTTTGCTTTGCTGCGATTGCCTGCCTTTTAAACAATGCCGCACCTCTCGACGCAGTACCTGTTACCGGTTTCGATGCTTCATACATAATTCCAGCAGCCTGTTGTACTTCTCTACCACCTTCCATATGGTCTGTTGCAGTCTTTGCACCTACAACTCCTGCATTCCGAAGTGTAGTCTTCTTGACCTTAATGGGCTGGTTACTATTCTGTATCCCTTTACAGAATTTAGAAATACGTCCTGTTCTATCAGCCTTTGTCTTATGAATGGTGCTCTTTCGATATGACTTACTTTGCTTCTCATTAGCAACCGCACTACCCTTAATCTTGGGAGAACGGTCAACAGTGTATATATTACTACCTTTGATGGATGCACCTTTGGGAACATGGCTGTGAATCTTCGCTTTCTCTTTGGTATGAATCACCATCGGCTTATCATCAACCTTTTTGATGTTCAATGTTCTTACCTCCCTGCCAAATAAAACATGCCACCATGATTACTCCTAGTGGCATATCCTTCTTATTCTTCAATTCCTTTTGCTCTCGCAAGTGCTGCCTCTTTTGCTTTCTGTTCCGCAATCTTTTCATGGATATTGGTGTTATAAAGTTTATAGAGGTTGGTATCCTTACTGATCTGATTATCAAATGGAATAACTACTGAACCACATTTAATCAGTCCCATACCTGATGAAGTGTTTGTTACAAATCGAAGCTGTGCTTCTGATACACCAACTACTTCTGCCATCTTAGAACTGTCTGTATTTGCCTGTTTTAATAAGGCTACAAATTCTGAGTTAGCAAGCATTGTGGTAGCTGTATAGTTCTGTAATAAATCCACGACATTCTGTGTGATACCAGTACATAAACCTCCCTGCTTACGCACTTTTTTCCATAACTGCTGTAAATACTTCGCAGAATATTCTGAGTTAAGCAAAACGTGGAATTCATCAATATAAAGCCAAGTTGCCTTACCTGCTTTTCCATTCTCTACAATTCTCTGCTGAATACTCTCCATCATAACAAGCATAGTAATAGGACTAAGTTCTGCACCTAAGTCTCTGATTCCATATACAGTAAATCTGTTATCTACATCCACATTTGACTGGTGATTGAAGATATTTAAGGAACCAGATACAAATAACTCAAGTGACAATGCAATATCCTTCGCTTCATCTTCTGGTTGCTGTAACAGTAAATCATAGAAGTCTGACATAACAGGGATATACTTTTCTTTGCTTCTTGCAATGTCGATATAGAGTTTTCTTACACATCTATCAATGATTGATTTCTGTCTGGAATTTAAAGTATCTCCAATACACTGTTCACAAAGACCAAGCATAAACTCGCCCTTTTCTCTTACCCAACCCTTAGAATCGTTCTGGTCTAAGTTCCATACATCCATCGCAAGGGGATTCACATAGTTGTCTGTGTAGGTAGACATATTTACTACAGTTCCACCATAGGTCTGTGCAATATCAAAATACTCGTTCATTGGATCAATTACGATGATTTCATCATCACCCGATAAGAATACATTTCCCATCTCCATCTTACAGAAGAAGGACTTTCCAGAACCAGGTACTCCAAATACGAATCCGTTTCCGTTAATCAGTTTCTTACGATTCCCTACATTGATGTTCTTTGAAATCTGATTGATGCCGTAGTAATTACCTCCAGCATCATTTAATTCCTGCACATTAAATGGCATAAGAACAGCTAGTGACTGTGTAAGCATAGTTCTCATGGTTTCTACCTGTCTCACTCCAATTGGAAGTGTAGTATTTAGTGCTTCTCTCTGTTTCAAATAATGCACATCAATGGTACAACTGTTACGCTTTCCAATGGTTTCAATGGTTTCGCAGATGCTTTCTAATTCCTTTTTGCTCTCCGCCATAACAATAATGGTGACTCCCACATAGAACAGGCACTGGTCATTCTCACGCACATCATCCATAATTGCTTCAATTTCCTTTTTCTCTGTTCTCTTTGCATATGAGATTTCAGTAGAAAAGTCATTGTTCTTATTACGAACTCTCTGCTGTTTGATAATGTCAGATTCAATACCTAAGTATTTCTTCTGAAGTGTCTTTGTGGTCAAGTCCTTTGGAACTGGAACAACATCAATACTCGTCATAGAGTGTACTGGAAGTGAAGTAATCTCATTGATGAATCGGTCTGACAAGCTGCTTGGATACTTCTTAATAAACAATGCTCTGCAGAACTTGCTCTCATCTTCAAAGTGGTCTGGGAAGAACTTAATCATGCCATTGCATAAATCATTCTTAAAATCCGCTCCTACCTTCTTTGCTTCCTTCAAATCAAAGTTGAAACTGTTCTCATCTCCTAAGTGGTAATAATCATAAAGCACCTTAATTCTTTCATTTCCAGAAAGAGGAACAATCTCTGCTCCAAGTTCTACAAATGCCTTATGAATGGTTGCTTCAAGGGTTGCAAACTGTGCCTTTGCCTCCTCGAAATTCTTTCTTTCGATCGTGACAGTCAGGTATCTTTCCTGCTCAATCCCCTGTCTGCCCTCATGAATCTTTTCTTCAATGATGTCATTGTAAATCTTACGGAAACTGTCATAACCATCATCACAGTAAGCAAGCAGAACTTTGTCTCTCAGATCAATCATGTTCTTATTCTTATTGTTGATTGTAATTTTGAAGTTACAATCCAAAGAATTAAGGAACTTACAATATCTCTCAAATACTCCAATTTGTTCATCCTCTGTTGCTGTGGTGTAGTTAATATCCTGAAAACGATAACACTTTGAATATCTATTCTTTGCCACTTCAAAGATTCCATTCTCTGCTACCGCCATAATTTCAATGGTTTCCTGTATGGATTTCGGTGCCTTGTAAAGAGGTTCACTTGCTTTCTTTAACACCTTGAATCCGTCTCCAAATAAGCCCATTCGCTCTTACCTTCCTTTCTGCTTTCGCATATAGCACCGCCGGAGTAATCCCGGCAAGTGCCAACATTACCCCGACTAAAAAGTCAGGTATTCCTTCTAGTTACTACTGCATATACTTATATGCCATGATTCCTGCTACCGCTGCTACGATAACGCCAATCAGTCCAAATAACATTCTCTTCGTCTTTTTCTTCATAGCTTCAAATTCCTCCGTATTCTTTGCCTGTTGCTTTGTGTTATTATCCTCAGTTACCTTTGCTGTATCTTTCTTAACAGCTTTCTGCTTCCCCTTTTTCTTCCTACCTGTGGAGAGTTCCTCCATGCGATATTCTGCAATCGCAAGTTCTCCCTCTGTGGACAGATAAGTAAGAGGTTTATTAGAAAACATAAACTTCAGCTTTTTTCCCATATACTCATAGAAGTCCATTCCGTTATAGGAATAGAATCCGCCAAGTGCGATTGGTGCAACACAAGGAATTGCAACATAAGCTGCTCCTGTAAGACCAATATATCGGTACAAAAGAAGTACCAATGTGCCTCCAACTGCCACACTTGCTACAGAAAAGATAAGCTGTTTTGCAGAAAGACCAAGTGCAACTGATTCCTGATAACGATCAATATCTTTGTTAATCTCAATTACCATTACTTTCTACCTCACTTTCTCTTTTACTTCTGGTGTCTTTTTTACTCCGATACTGTCTTCATACATCTTCATGCCCTCTGGACATAATTCTCGTAATTTTTCAGCATCAAACATATAAAGTGGATACTGACTAAATCCACTCTGTTTCACAAGTCCTGAAAACTCGCCCATATGATTCTCTTCAATAAACTTCTCAAGTTCTGGCATATTGTTTAAATCTACATAGGCACAGTAATCAGGGACTTGTCCATCTAAATTGACTGTCAAATCACCAAATGGTTCTGGATAACCTTCTTCATGGCTTACCAAGCCAATATAAAGACATCCATTATTCAGATAACTGTTAATATCAATCGTTACCTTTTCTGTACTTCCCCATTGTGTCTTATAATCTAATTCCATTGCCGCTCCTTTCTACAAGCCAAATGCCTTGCTTGTGAGTGACTGCGCTCCCTTAACACTTCCAACTGTCATTGCAATCGTAAATGTCATTTCACACAGATAAATGAGCGTCTGTGCCCAGTCTGCATAACTTCCTGTAAAAGATGGAAGTCCCGCACTAACAAAAGCATTACACACAATAATTGCAAGTGCCATAGTGACTGCCTCAAAGACAACAGATAAGAAATATTTGCAATAAGATACTACGGTATGACTTACTGTTCTGTTTCCACCCATTGTAGAAAACGCTATCGCTCCCATCGGCACGATAATCAGTATCTTTAAGAATCTGAAATACACTGTGTAAATAATGAAAAAGCCACAGATAATGATAATAATGGAAAGTAATGCTGCCAGAATTAACATGACTAGACTCTCTCCAAATCCTAAATTCTTAATAATATCTGCCTGTGCACTATCAATACTTAGTGTCGTTGTTGTGCCTGCTGTCAGCAGATTAACCAAATTTCCAATGGAAGTAAAAAACGCCTTCATAATCGTGACATTATTGGCAACAAACCATTCTGCCAGTCCCACTCGAATCAGCATTCTTAAGATTACTTCAAATCGCATATCCTCTTTTACATCCACACTCTCCGAACAGAAACCGATAACAAAGAACAAGACGACCAGAGATGAACCAACCGCTACAAAGATTGGTTCTATCCCTTCAATAATTGCCCAGGGACCTCCGCCCTTAAAGTTAACCGGTGACTGTCCAAGCATTGAAAATACAAGTGAAATCTGGTTGTTCCAAAAGCCGAATACCATTTCTAATAGAGACAATATTTTGTCTCCAAGTTTGAATATATCCATACTTATAATTCACCTTCCTTCTTAATATCTGCGAGGCATGACTGCCCCGCATTTGCTTTTCCCATAATTCCTAAAAGCCAAGGAATGTTAATACAGTAGAGATACCTGCCATCATAACACCTGCTACAATTCCCTTTAATGCTGAGTTCATAGTAGAGGAATCCTGCTGCTGATATGCCTGAGCGAACTCCATTACGTTTTTTGCCAAGATAATGACACCGACTGCACCGATGACTGCGATTACAAGTGTCTTTAAGTTATCGAGTGGCTGGGTTACAGCTGATGTTCCTGTTGCTGCTGCAAAACACTGTGTGCTCATAAGGCTGACTGCCATTACACTTCCAAATACTGTTGGAATCAGTTTCTTTTTAACATTTCCATAAAATCCTTTCATTGTGTTACCTCCGTTTACTTTGTTTGATGTGTTTGCTGTTACTGCTGTGCTTTTTTTACGCATAATAAAATCTCCTTCAAAGTCTGGTGCAGAGGTCACGCCGGATATAAAAAGATGAACATCATCTATCCGGCTAAAATGACCGAATAGATAACATTCATCTACTCATATCTGCGTTGTTATTAGTTTCTATCAAAACAGGATTACTCCTGGTACCTAGGTTAATCAGGCTTTTCCTGATGCGTTACTGCGATAACCACCTCCTTCATATCTAAGCGTTCCTATACCAAACTTCCCGCATTTCTTTCACACTATAATCAGGATAAAAATACTGCATTACCAATGCTTTTGATACTTTTGCTTCAAGTGCCTGTTGCATCTCGTGTATCTGTTCATCAGAATAATGCCAATGAACGATTCGATTTGAAATCTTATCTTCCCATTCTGGAACTTCCCTTCTTGCTTTAGGTTTAGGACGAACTCTTTGATTCTCCGTCATTTCCTCTGCATACTCCAATTCGTTTCCCTGCTCCTCATTTAACTTATTCTTCTGAACTTTTTCTTCCAGACTGCTAAATCTTCGGTTCAGTTCAACCTCTCCAAGCAGCATAAATTCCTCATACTTCAAATCGTCAATATAAATATTCTCTCCCTTTTCCTTCATCTTTTCAAAATGTGCAATTGCCTTTTGAGACAGAATTTCAAAAGGTGGACCAATCAGATTCTGATTCGCTTTAACATCATGAACATAAGGCTCACCTTTTCCATCTGATGTCTGGTCGAACATTGGATGTGCGAAAGGAATATACTTATTATCAAGAATTGGATCAAAACCACGGATAAAGATAATACATTTCTTGTTATCCAGCTTTCTTACCTCATCAGGAGTAAATATCTCTCTTCCTAACACATCAAAATTCCTTGAAGAGCTTCCTTGTCTGCCTCTAGTTTCTCCACTCGACTTCTTATCAATCGTGCTTTTTCCAAGCAGTTCTGACACATATTTGTGAGTGGATTGTTCGTTTCCACCCAAATAGATAAAAGTATCACAATTGCCGGGGATTGTTTCCCAAGTATCCTTAAACAAAGCCTTTAGCTGTGCAAAGTTCTGAATGATGATAATACTTGAAATTTCCCTGCTTCGCATAGTAGAAAGCAGCGAACAGTAATCATCTGGTAATGCAACATTCGCAAATTCGTCTAACATAAAGGTGACATGGATTGGAAGTCTGCCACCACAGTTAAAATCTGCCTGATAGTACAATTCCTGAAATATCTGCGTATAAAGCATACCGATAATGAAGTTATAGGACTTATCTGAATCTGGTATTACACAAAATAGAGCTGTCTTTGTTTCCCCATCTCCATTTACACCAATGCCTATATCTGCAAGGTTTAGCTCATCCTTCGATAGCAATCGTAATACCTGCTGATTCTCAAGGAAGGCAAGTCTTGAGTTTGCACTGATAATAATGGAACGAACTGTATCTCCTGCACCACGCATACACTTGTTATACTGTTTAACTGCTGGATGATTTGCACCTAATGGTGAATTTTTTTGTAAATAGGACATTCTCTGGTCTAGCATCGACTGTTTTCCTTGTTCTACAACCTCTGCTTCCCCAATCAGTTTTAACACTGTTTCAAAATTACGCTTACTCGGTTTTTCTTCTAGCCAAACATAATAGAAAATGGACTGAAGAAATAACCCCTCTGCCTTCTCCCAAAATGGATCAGATGGAGTAGCACCTTTTGGTGTGGTATTACTGATAATATTAGTAATCAGTTTTACAACATCTGTTTCTTCTCTGATATAGGAAAATGGATTGTAACAGTCTGACTTATCCATCTCCAATAGGTTAATAACTTTCACATTGTACCCGTTCTTTTTTAACATTCCACCTGTACTTCTAAGGATTTCTCCCTTTGGATCGGTGCAGATAAAAGAACAGTTATGAGGCATCTGCATCAGATTTGGCTTTACTTCATAAAAAGTTTTACCAGCACCAGAACCACCACATATCAAAATGTTTCCATTCAGTTTCAATCTTCTGAAATCAAGTGACATTCTTACATTCTGGCTTAGAATACGATTGAAATTCTCATCCTTATCTGCAAGAACCTTATTGACTCTCTGTGGTGTCTCTAGTTTTGCTGTACCAAATTCCTTTCCCGGCATCATATTTCTTTGACTGGTGTAATACATAACAATAGCCATTGCGTATATTCCCAACACAATGGCTACTGCTTTTACTGTATATTGATTGAAGTAATTGCCATATGGTACAGCACATACTTCATTGAATCTACTTAGGAAGGCATTAAACTCTATGCCATCTTCCCATGCTCCACCTATCAGATATCCAAGATACCATGCTGCTAATGCTCCAAGTAGAAGAAAGAGAACCGATGGTTTCTTTTTACTTGTCTGCATAGGCTCTACCTCTTTCTTGTTGTGGTTGTCTTCGTAGTAGTGGACTTCGTGGTAGTCTTAGTTTCTCCCGCCTTTCCACGCTCGCCTCTAGTTTCTGTCTTAGTCTGCTCATACTTCTCACGCAAATTGGATTCCACTTTATCATAATGTGTATATAGTTCTTCCCCTCGCTTCGTCTCTACCACTCGATTCTGTGAATCGTACATCTTATAGTTCTTATTGCTGTCGATAAAGGTAAGCATTGTCTTTCCATTATGAATCTCCATAATGTTTTCCTTATTCAGCCACACGAATCTTGCGTTATCTCCCCAAGTGCCTGGTACTCTGGTTTTTACTGCATGTTCATTTTCCTCAACAATAAGATTCTTGCTGATTGTGACATCGGATAAGTTCATATTCTTAGAAGCAGAAACTGCTCTCATTCTTTCGGCAAGGCACTGATATCCTCTCACTCGATTTAAGAACGCTTCCTTGTCCATAATGACCTTATGCTCACCAGAAGCATTCTTTGTACCAAGAACACCAATGGTTTCAAGCTGCTTAATAACACTTTCTGCCTGAGAATTATCAATACTGAAATTCTCCTTTACACTGTCCACACTGATACTCTGTTTGCCCATCGCAAATAATCCAACTTTTTCAATTAGACCATCCATAACAGTACTTACTTTCACTCCATCCTCACTGTGGACCATGTCGTTTCCCATTTTTTGATTCTTAAGAAAATCCATCAACTTTCCCAGCTGCTTTTCATCCCCGTTTTTCAAGTAATCATCAAAGGTGGCAATACGTCCTGAACTGAGTTTCTGAAGGATCATATTTACTCTAGGAACTGCTTCCGTGTGGAAAATAACCTCGCTCATACCATCCTTATGATTCAAATCCGGTAATACAGAATATAGAATCCCATATTTCTTAGCCAGTTTTTGAACTTTTTTCATATCTTTGGTTTCAAACTGCAATACCTGCAAATCTCCACCCTTCATCAATAACTTTCTCATTGATGTTTTTCCTAAAGATTTCTCATAATCGAGAAGTCCCTTTAAGACATCAATTGCTTTCTGCATGGCGCTAATACCACCACTGCCTACTTTCATAGCAATCTCTACACCATCATATGCGACACGGATAATCTGTACCGCCTCTTGAATTTCTTCTGCCATCTGTCATCCCTCCTACAATACTGGTTCTCTCAATGTGCATCTCGGTTCAGATTCAACAGACTTTTTGTCTGCTTCTTCTTCCTCCTGTTCCTCTGTTTCTCTCTGACTTTCAGCAATCTTTGCCTTGATACTTTCAGAATCTGCCGTTCTTACCTCATCTTCAGATACATCAATTCCATACGCACCCAATACTTCCGAAAGTCTTGTTATCGCTTTTTGCTCCTGGATACGATACATCTCAATAGAAACTAACAAATTCTCAATCTGGCTTACCCAAGTTGGCTTCACATCATACATCACAGAATATTTCTCCATAATGCGTATGGAATCCGTTTCATCCACCGATTCTACCAGTTCATCAATCAACTTATTTGTAAGTTCTTTGTCCGAAGTCTTGAAAGCAAACTGCACGATAAATTCCTTTTCTTCATTAGAAAATGAATGTGATACCTTACATATATCATTTATGGTTTCGCTTATCATCAATAATCCCATAGTATCCTCCTAATAATCCATACTGTTTTCAAGTACAGCAATTTCAATGATTTCCTTCATCTTTTCTGCTGATACATTGTTGTTAATTAGTTCTACAAGCTGCCCCTCAGTAAGTCCTCGTTCCATACCAGTCTTTATCTGGATAAGCTGTGCTGGAACTAAATCTCCCGATGCAACAAGTTTCACAATATCCTGTCTGCTCTTTTTCTTAAAACCAAGCCTTCCGATCAGTGCAGCAACACCTGTTTCACTTTTTCTAATAATTTTCTCTACTGGAACTCTCTGCACCATTCTTCCCTGAGCATCAACTACTGGCATCTGATAATAAACTGGGATTGCATTGCTACCTGTAAACATTTCTGGAATTGGAGCTGTGATATTAGATGCAGCCTGTTTTTCCTCTTTTACAGTTGTATCCTCTGGTTCGCTGTCTGCTATCGCTTTTTTTGCGACAACTGGTGTATCTTTTTCTGGCTTATCTGCTCTTGCAAGCAGTTTATCCTCTAAAGTATCTATGCGTGTCTGCATTCTTTTCATCTCCTTTTCTTTATCCGTGATTTGTTCACGAAGTCTTGCTATCGTAGAATCTGCTTGATTTAACTTGTTCTGCTGTGAATTAAGCAACGACTCCGCATCGTTGTACTTCTGTAGCAGATTATCTCTGACTTCCTCATCTCGCTTAGTGCTTTCAAAGATTGTCAGCTTCTTATTCAGTTCATCATAGCGTTGCTCCTGATACTGAATCTTCTCAATAGATGCTGCCATTTGCTCCATCATTTCCTTTACATATGCAGGAGCATCCTCTGCTCCTACCCTGGCTGCTTTTGCCTTTTCTAACACCGACTGAAATAATTCCTTCATTTCAGCAACATTACTTTTATTTCCAACCGAGCTTTCTATTGTTGCTATGGGAACACCCTTTTGAAAGAAATCCAAAGCAACCTGCACCTGATATCCTGTCAATTCTGGATGATTTGCAACCAGTTCCACAAATTCCACATCTATTCCCTTTCTCAAATAACTAGATAACACCTTCATTTGAGATAGCTTGAAGTTCTTTTTCAAATACAAATCAATCTGATCCTTTTCAAGTCCAAAAGTCAAATCCTCTTCAACAAGAAGATACACATCATCTTCAAAACGGTTTGCATTTTTGATTTCTTTAAGTATGTTACCTCTCCTAATGTTGTCCATTCTAAAACCTCCTTCAACTAAAAAAACAGCCTAACGAATTGGCTGCTTCTGCTTAGTTCTTTCTGTTATTTTGTTCTTTGTATTATCCTCAATCATAGTTCTATCCTCGTTATCAGAAATCATATCTTTCACTATCGACTTTCCAAGATTAAGTTCTTTAAATACTACTTTCTCCTTGCTACTGACAATCGAATACTGTTCCCTGTAATACTCTTTAAGCTGCTCCACCTCTTCTAAGGAATATCCCTCTTGTTGTAACTGACTCATTAGATTTATCCACTGATTATGCTCTTCCTCAAAGAACTTATCCCCATTCAGATAACTATTTTCCGCTGTTTTTAACTCCTCTAAATCATCAGCAATCGCAAAAATCGTTTTACACTTTTCTCTAGAACGATATACTCTGCTTTTTTCTGTGGATGCCTCCTTCTTCTTACCAGTCAAATTATCAACTGTTGCTGCTAGTTCTACTACATTATGAACATTATGCCTTACTAAAAACAAATACTGCTGTTGTAACTTCTGCATTTTTTTTATGTCATTCTTATATTTCCAAGCCTGACTATAAGGTTTTTTCTTTAGTTTTCCGATTCGATATAGCTTCGCATAATATCTTTTCTGAATACCAGACATCTTTGCTCTGCGATACCGTCTCACATAGCACTTCACAATTTCTGGCTGTATCTCTTGTTTCATAGCTTGATAGAAAGCTAAATCTTCGGTGGGTATTCTTTCACGAATCCTCTCCTCCGAATAATTCTCGCCGAGTGTCTTGCATCGCTTAAAACGATTCATCCCCGGTGGCTTTACGGCAAGATATTTTCCTTGCTTCACTTCATACCCTTTATCATGAAGCAATTCTAAAAACTGTTCAAAATCACCAGCCTGCAAAATACATGCATCTAAATCTCTTACTATCATATCTGACCACACGAATTTACCATCTCGATACTCATTCCATTCATGATAGTATTCGTGCTTTTCATTCTTATCTGTTTCAATATCAATCGTAGATAAGCCAAATTCCTCACATAAGCGATTGGTTATAGGCTGTATTTCTTTAGCCCAGTCCCCTTTTTCATAACGATACTTTTTCCCATCTACAAAGCTAACACTGTTAAATACTGTATGAGAATGAATATGGTCCGTGTTATCGTGAACACAGAACACTGCCTCATACTCTTTGCCCAAGTATTCTTCCACAAATCGTCTGGTTATTTCATAAGCTTTATCAGAATCAATTTCACCTTCCTTAAAAGATAAAATAATATGATAACCCTGACGCTTATCAATCTTTCCAAACTTTCTTTTTGTTGCTTTCATTTGTTCAAAAGCATTGTCTGGCTGGCAGTTGATTCCTCCAATCAGCCTTCCATCCCGTGTTTTCTCTGGATTCATAACATACTCAAGTGCTGTCTTTAAATGTCTGCCATGAAAACCAGAACCACAGTCTTTCATATATAGTATCTTGCTAATTGCCAATCTGCTCCACCACCTTTTTAACCTCCAAATTCAGCTTTCGCATATACGCTGTTAAGCTATCTTTATCTTCCTTTGAGTAAAGTTCCGTATTGTTATTGTAAGTAATCTGGTTAATATTCACACCAATTCGATTGACCTCATTAATCAATTCCTTTAGCATCTTGCGTATTTCTGGATAATCATTTGGTTTCTGGTCAATAAGAAGTCTAAGATAAGCGGACTCAGACATACCTGCCTCTTTTGCCTTTATCGCTAACACCTTTGCTTCCTCTGGAGTCAGTCTAAGCAGCTTATCAATGCTGTGCTGTCTTCCCGCCATCTAATCACCTCGCTCTCGCACTTACTTCCTGCTTTGGAAATGCAGTCGTAATATTTTGTACTGTATCGCTAATGTCCTTCCCTTGTGACAAATTAGTAATCAATTCATCCGCAAGTTTCACCGCTAACTCTTCTACTTGTTTTCCATACTTCGTCTGATCAAATAGCTTATCAAGTACCTCTTCTTCCGATTTCAAGTTGTCATAGCGGCTCTGCATGTTTCCGAAATCAATGATGTCTCTGGCATTGTGCCTTTCCGCATCAATATCCAAGATAAACTCGTAATTCCATTCACATACAAGATCAATAACATCATCCATAGAATATTCTTCCCAAACAGTTTCCTCTTTTTTATCAGCTAAGTCTCCTCTATGAAGAACACCCTCCACATGACCAAGCACATAATCGTGACCTTCAAAGTAGTTAAGAATAATCTCTGCCTCTTTATCCGTAAAGTTAAATACTGTTTTAAAGTTCCTTTGGAATTCTAGTAGTGCTTCTACAGTAGATAATTCTACTGGTTTTGCTCCTTGTAAATCTTCTCTGTCCATCGCTACAAGTACACCTCCTTATCCGTATTTATTTAAAATTATCATGGCTCTCTTGCCCAGTGCTAATACCCTGAGCATGGCTAGATACGCAGATTGGATATCCATCCATTCTGCTTCCTAGTTAGGGGAAAATCCCCCTAAAACCCCTTTATATCTCCACATGGTCGCACTTTTTAAGTTCATTTTGTGCTTGTGGTCTTACTTTTTAAGTTCACCTGCCCATAATGGTCTCACTTTTTAAGTTCACTTTCTAAAAATAAAAAGATATTTATATCAAGCCTTATTAAAGTGGTCGCATATTTTAAGTTCTTTTTGGTATAGTGGTCTTACTTTTTAAGTTCACCTACCAGAAATGGTCGTACTTTTTGAGTTCACTTTCACCTTTGATGCAACAAGCCATTCATTATAGTCTTTAAAGCCTTTTGGCGGAGGACAATCTTCCACATCATACCCTAAACCGTAGTATTTGACTGTTAATTCGTCGCTTGCCTTTCGCCCTGGCACATCTGCATCTAAGCAAAATCTGATAGAACTTACCTTTGGATGTTCTTCCAAAAATATTTCTAGAGGTGCATCAGACAGCATTCCAAGTGCTAGTTTATTACTCTCGTAATCGCCAAACATATCAACATAGCTCATAAGGTCTATTGCAGCTTCAAAAACAATCAGCTGCGTACTGTCCTCGTTAGAAACATTGAAACCATATCGTTTATCATTGCCTGCAACGTCACACTTAAATGGTTTTCCTTCTTTGTCAAAAACACCTCTCATACTGGCAAATCTAGTGACTCCTTCTTTATCATTTCCTCGAAATACTACATTATGATGATGCCTACTTTCGTATATCAGCCCCTGACTTACAAAATAGTCTATAACTGCCTTACCAATAGCGCGATCCCGATTCAAGTAATCATACAGGTATGAATTATCAGCAGATGGTTCAGGCAAAACAAATGGCTTTCTCTCTTCTGTTTTTTGAGTGGGCACCTGATATTTTAGTTTTGGTTTTTCAATAGCATTTGGTATTCTTCTATACCCTGCAAAATCCAATAACCAAAAGACTGCTTCTTTAACATCCATACCACAGAACACTCGTAAGAAATCAATCTGAGAACCACCATTATTCCCTTTGTCATACTGTCTCGACCAGCGATACCAGTGACTCTTATCATAGATTCTTATGGAATCCATTTCTTTCAAAGTGTAATACTTTCCAACACGATTTACCGTATAGCCTAACTGTGAAGCAACCGCTGTAAGGTCAACACTTTTCGCCACTCGAAGTTCTTCCTCTGTAAATTTATCATCCATCCTTATCACCTGCCTCTTTCCTTTTCCGCAACTAATGATGAGTTCATATCAAATGTTTTATAGTCTGTTGCAAGATGAATATTGGGATTCTTAATCATTCCCTTTTCCTTAAAGCTAAAGAACTCACAATTCTTGCCACCAACAATAATATGATCCACTAACGGGATTCCCATCATTTCACATACAGAATTCATCCTGTCTGTCATCATTGTGTCTGCCTTACTTGGTGTGAGGTTTCCAGTTGGATGCGAGTGGACCAGCATGATACTAGCTGCGTTTGACAATATACTTACTTTTAGCAGCTCTCTCGGATGTGCCATTGCTTCATTCAATGCTCCAATACTTGCGAAGTGTACATTGATTGGTTTTAGGTCTGAACGAAGGTTAATTACGCATACCACCTCTCGGTCAAATTCCGACATTAATTCCCCTAGAACTGCAACTGCCTCTGTTGGAGAAGTAAAAGGATGCTCCGAGAAAATAGGCGCATCCTTTACTAATCTTACTGATACCACATCAAGTCCAAATTCATTCTGTACTTCTGGTTTCTTCCCCATCCGCATCAGCCTCCTCTCCGAACTCAACATGGATTAAAAGTTCTCCATCAGTGTCATTCATCAGAGCAATCAGTTCCTGCATTGTCATCTCCTGCTCCATTATGACCTCCTTATCTGGACTTTTCTGTTGCTGAGTAAATCAACTTAGGCTCTGCTACAATTCCATCCAAACGCTTATTTGGAGTATCTGTTGCAAGAGAAAGTTTTCTCAAATCTTTATCATAGTGATATACCTGATTCGATAATCTTTCCTCTAACGATACCTGATCCATATTGATTTCCGCTACCATCTGAGCAAGTTCATTTGGATCACCCATATTAGAACTTACTGCGATGACTTCATGCACAGATGAAGGCATAATATAGAGGTCTGTTTCTAAGTCTTCTGCCAATGCATGAAGCTTATCTTCATACAGCATGGAGATTGCTCCATTGATACCCTGCTCATTAGAAATCACATACATAGACTGTTCAGGAGGAATTTCTCCAATCATCATTTCTGCAATTTCAAGTGGCATTCCATCCTTCATAAACATATCCTTAATTACCTCATTCATGTTTCTGATTCTTGGCGGGAAAATTCGTCTGGTATTCTCTACCGCAGCCTTAAACATTTCATCTTCACTCATGCCAAGCTGCTTTGCTAGAGAATTATGAACCACAGTACTTTGAATGCCAGAATCTTCTACCTTCACTATCCAGCGATAAATAATGGACAAATCCTGAAAGGCTCTGTTTGGTGCATCTTCAAGAAGCGCTTTATTCTGCTCAGTATTTACAAGCTGGAATACGATGTTATCCTTTGCACTTTCCATATCAAGGGAAGGGACATTATCTGGAGCTTCTCTCATGGCTTTTTCCATCATGGCTGCTGCATCAGTTAATACCAACTCAAGATTGTCTGTATCTTTGTAATGCTTATACATGTTGTTGATATAGATGGTAGGCGAAACTCTTACCCCTTCTCCCATTAATGTCAGTCCATCTACTGTATGATTCACCTTTTCTGTGGGATTTACTGCCAGCTTCATATTCTGGTACTGTTCTGGTAAAAAATCCATAAACTTCTCTTTTACTACCTCTTTAAAAATCTCATAATTCATCATAATAAAATCCTCCTAATTGTTGTTGGATGGTTCTGAACTCATCCAATTCTCTGCTAATTGACTCATTAATACTTCCGTTGGTTCTGCCACGCTCTTTGTCTTCATTGACTGAACTAGGCCAATCGGAATA